>VGIY01000158.1 GCA_016867695.1 Candidatus Eiseniibacteriota bacterium
CTGCCCTTCTACGCTGGCGGGCTCGGAGTCCTGGCCGGGGACCACCTGAAGTCGGCCTCGGAGCTGGGGCTGCCGATGGTCGGGGTCGGGCTCATCTACCGGTACGGCTACTTCCACCAGCACCTCGACCGCGACGGCATGCAGATGGAGACCTACCGCGAGCTGCACTTCTCCGGCCTGCCGCTGCAGATCATGCGCGCCGCAGACGGCACGCCCCGCCTGATCGAGATCGCCATCGAGAACCGCCGGGTCCACGCGCGCGTCTGGCGCGTCCAGGTCGGCCGGATTCCGCTCTTCCTGCTGGACACCGACATCTCCGAGAACGAGCCCCAGGACCGGCGCATCACTCACTACCTCTACGACGGCGACCCCGACGTGCGCCTGCGCCAGGAGATCATCCTCGGCGTTGGCGGGCTGCGCGCCCTGGAGGCGGAGGACGTCCCCCCGACGGTCTGCCACCTCAACGAGGGCCACTCGGCCTTCCTGACCCTCGAGCGCATCGCCTCGCTGATGGAGCGCCACGGACTGACCTTCGCCGAGGCGAGCGAGATCGTCGCCGCCAGCACCGTCTTCACGACGCATACGCCCGTCCCCGCCGGCAACGAGGTCTTCGCCCCGGGGCTGGTCCTGCGCTACCTGCGCCCGCTCTGCCAGCGGCTGCAGCTCAGCGAGCACGACTTCCTCGGCCTTGGGCGCGTCCGCCCCGAGGACGGCAACGAGCCTTTCAGCACGACCGTTCTGGCGCTGCGCCTCTCCGCCTTCTGCAACGGCGTCAGCCGGCTGCACGGCCAGGTCGCCCGCTCGATGTGGCGCGGTCTCTGGCCCGAGACGCCCGACAACGAGATCCCGATCACGCACATCACCAACGGCGTGCACATCGCCTCCTGGCACTCGGAGGAAGTCTCGCGCCTGCTCGACCGCTATCTCGGACCCGACTGGCGCGAGAATCCGGTCGACCAGAAGGTCTGGCAGCGGGTGACCTCGATCCCCGACACCGAGCTCTGGCGGGCGCGCGAGCGGCTGCGCACGAGCCTGGTCGGAGACGCCCGCCAGCGCCTGCGCGAGCAGCTCCAGCGGCGGGGCGCCCACGCCGGCGCGGGGGAAGAGGTCAACGAGATCCTCGACCCCGACGCGCTGACGATCTGCTTCGCCCGGCGCTTCGCGACCTACAAGCGCGCCGCGCTGCTCTTCCGCGACAGGGATCGCCTGGCGCGGATCGTCCAGAACCCCGACCGGCCCGTGCAGTTCATCTTCGCCGGAAAGGCCCACCCCAAGGACCAGCCGGGAAAGGAACTGATCCGCGCCATCGTCAAGACCGCCGAGCTGCCCGAGTTCCGCCGGCACGTCGTCTTCCTCGAGGACTACGACATCCGCCTGGCCCGCACGATGGTGCGCGGCGCCGACGTCTGGCTGAACACGCCCCGGCGCCCCCTTGAGGCCAGCGGCACGAGCGGGATGAAAGCGGCCGCCAACGGAGCGCTCAATCTCTCGGTGCTCGACGGCTGGTGGTGCGAGGCCTACATGGGCGAGAACGGCTGGGCCATCGGCAACGGCCAGGCCCACGCCGACGTGGAGTACCAGGACCGCGCCGAGAGCGAGGCGCTCTACAACCTGCTGGAGCAGGTCGTCGTGCCGATGTTCTACGACCGCTCCGGAAACGGCCTGCCCCGGGAGTGGCTGCGCCGCGTCAAGGCCTCGCTGCTGACGATCTGCCCGGTCTTCAACACGAACCGCGCCGCCGAGGAGTACACGCGGCTCTTCTACATCCCGGCGCTGGTCAACTGGAACTGCCTGCTGGCCGACGACATGGCGCGCGCGCGGCGCATCGCCCAGTGGAAGGCGGCCCTGCGGCTGAAGTGGAACGCCGTGCAGATCCTCGACGTCCAGAGCGCCTCGGGGGTCGACCTGGCCGTCGGCGATCGCCTGACGGTGCGCGCCGAGGTCGTCCTCGGCCTGGTCTCCCCCGATGACGTCAACGTGGAGATCTTCTACGGCACCCTCGAGGACGGCCGCCTGACGAACGGCCGCGCGTCGCTGATGGCCGTCTCGCGTTCGGAGAACGGCGCCTACGAGTACACGGGAGTCGTCAACTGCCACACCAGCGGCCACTTCGGCTACTCCGTGCGCGTGACCCCCCGCTCCACGGGCCTCGAGGACGCCTTCGACCGCGAGCTGATCGCCTGGTGGAACGCCAGCGTGCGCCGCCCCGGCGTCCTCGTGCCCTAGCCCGGCGCGCCCTGAGGTTGCCCGGCCCGACCCGCCTGGGCTAGGATCTTCCCTTCGCGCCCGCGCGCGCCGCCCCGCCGGCGCGCCCCTCGCGCGTGAGAGGAGGTCGCATGCTGGCGGAGCGGATGAAGAGCGTGAAGCCCTCCCCGACGCTCGTCGTGAGCGCCAGGGCGGCGGAGCTGGCGCGCCAGGGCGTCGACGTCGTCAACTTCAGCGTCGGCGAGCCCGACTTCCCCACCCCGCAGGCGATCAAGCAGGCCGGCATCCGCGCCATCGAGCAGGACTTCACGCGCTACACCGCCTCGAGCGGCATCCCCGACCTGCGCCGCGCCATCTGCGACAAGCTGCGCCGCGACAACGGCCTCGACTACTCCCCCGACGAGGTCATCGTCTCCTCCGGCGCCAAGCAGTGCCTCTTCAATCTGGCGCTGGCGATGTTCGCTCCGGGCGACGAGGTCATCCTCCCCGCCCCCTGCTGGGTCTCCTACGAGCCCCAGGTCGCGCTTCCGGGGGCCGCACCGGTCCTGATCGAGGCGCGCCGGGAGAACGGCTTCCGCGTCACCCCCGAGCAGCTGCGCGGCGCGCTCAGCCCCCGAACGAAGGCGCTGATCCTCAACAGCCCCTCCAACCCGACCGGCGCCGCCTACACGCGGGAGCAACTCGCCGGCCTGGCCGCGGTGCTCGAGCCGACGCGGGTCTTCGTCGTGGCCGACGAGATCTACGAGAAGATCGTCTACGACGGCTTCGTCTTCACCAGCTTCGCCGCCCTGGGACCGCAGTGGAAGGATCGCTGCCTGGTCGTCAACGGGGTCTCGAAGAGCTACGCGATGACCGGCTGGCGCATCGGCTACGCGGCCGGCCCGCGGGCGGTGATCGGCGCCATGGGCAAGATCCAGGACCACAGCACCTCGAACGCGAACTCGATCGCGCAGCTGGCGGCCCTGGAGGCGATCCGCGGCCCGCAGGAGGAGGTCGAGGCGATGCGCCGGGCCTTCCAGGAGCGGCGCGACCTGATGCTCGACTGGATGGGGCGGATCCCCGGCGTCGCCTGCCCCAGGCCGCAGGGCGCCTTCTACCTCTTCGCCGACTGGCGGGCCTATCTCGGCCGCCGGGCGGGAGGGGCCGCGGTGGCGAGTTGCATCGACTTGGCGAACTACCTGCTCGACGAGGCGAGGGTCGCCGTCGTCCCCGGCGCCGGCTTCTGCGCGCCCGGCCACCTGCGCTTCTCCTACGCCACCTCGCCGGAGAGGATCGCCGAGGGCATGCGCCGCGTCCTGGAGGCGGCCGAGCGTCTGGACTGAGGTCGCGGGCGCGGGCGGACGCCCCGCCCGGCGCCTCGGGGGAGCGGGCAGGGCGTGCAGGAACGGCTCGACATCCTGGCCCTGGAGCGCGAGTTCGATCGCCTGCGCCGTTTCCTGGCGCAGGAGGGATTGCCGCTGGCGCGCGCCGTCGCGATCGCCCGCTTCGCCGCCGCCCTGCCGGACTGGTTCCAGGGGCGCGCCTACTACCTGGCGGAGCTGAGCGGCGACGCCCGCGAGGCCTTCGCGCCGGCGCGCGCGCAGACTCGCGATCCCCGGCTCCTCGATCTCCTACTGCGCGCCGAGGAAACCCTCGAGATCGCCCCGGCGGGCGGCATCGCGCCGCGGCGGGCCCGGCCCGAGCCCGATGATCCCCCGGGCACGGAGCAACAGACGCCGCACCCTTGCCCCCGCTTCCAGTCGCATGTCGAGGTGCCGCTGGTCCAACTCCTCCCGGAGACAAGCCTCACCCCCGCCGATCCGGGGGCCGTCGGCGTGATCGCCCGCGTGACGGTCGTGCCCGCCGCCGGAGTCCGCGGCCCGCGCATCGAGTGGCACAACCGGCGGGCCGCCGAGCCCGCGGGGGACCTGCGCTCGCTGCAGGATGTCGGCGCCGACGCGCTCCTGGCCGCTCGCCAGGCCCTCCGGGCCGATGAGGCCCGCGCGACCGCGCGGGACAGGATCGCCGCCCGGCTGGAGCGCCTACTGGTCGGCGGGGACGAGGCCCGGACGCGGCGGCTCGGGTTCCGACTCTCGCTGCCGGAGAAGTCGATCCCGGTGGCCGGTGACTCGATCGGCCTCGGCCTGGCCGTGGCCTTCGCGGGCGTGCTGCGCGGCCTGCTGAGGCGCGGTCATGGATTCCGTCCCCGCGCCGACGTCGCCTGGACGGGGCGAGTGCTGCCCTCGGGCCGCGTGCTCGAGGTCGACCCGCGCACGCTGGAGACCAAGATCCGCGCTGCCCGCTCCGCCGGCCTGCGGGCGCTGGTCGTGCCTGCAAGCATGGCTTCCAGCGCGCGCGCCGTCGCCGCCGCCGAGAACTGCCCTCTGGAGATCCAGGGCCTGGACGAGGTGTCCGCGGCGATCGGTCGCCCCGAGATCGTCGAGCCCTGGCGGCTGCCGGCCGACCTCGTCGAATCGTGCACCCGCCGCAGGCTGCACCTGGCGCTCCAGGGCGCGGCGCTGGCCGTCCTGGCGGTCCTGCTCCTCTACCACATCCCGCCCAGGCCGCAGCGCGTCGCGATCGATGGACCCGCCATGGCGCTGCGGGTCCAGTACCAGGGGCTCTGGCCGTCGCGGCTCCTCAAGCTGGACGCCGCACCGATGTTTGCCGCCCTGGTAGGCGATCTCGACGGGGACGCGCCCGGCGCCCGACGGATCGTCTACGCGACGGGCCGCAGCGGCTCCACCCCGAGGCCCGGGCGGCTCGCCGTCTTCGATCCGGTACGATGGCGGCCGGTGTGGTCGGACACGATCCGGACATCCGGCCTGCCCTACGAGCCCAGGACGCTCCTGACCGACGGGCTCTATTCGACGAAAGTCGGCTGGTGCGGAGACCTGGACGGGGACGGCCGCGCCGAGATCCTCCTCGCCGCGGCGCTCAACCCCCACGCCGCGACCTTCCTCTGGTTCTACGACGGCCTGCGGGGCCGCGCGTCGGGCCTCTATCATCACGGCCACATCGAGTTCCTCGAGGTGGCCGATCTCGATCGCGACGGGACCCCGGAGATCGTCCTCGCCGGGCTCCACGGCCCGACCCGGGGCATCTCGATTGCCGCGCTGCACCCGGATCAGATGCGGCCCTGCGACGACGCGCCGCCGCCGCTGCCCCGCCCCGAGGCGCCCGATTGGGATCCGCTGCGCCAGCCCTGCCTCTTCCACCTGGTCGCTCCGGCGATGCGCGGACTGGAGGAGCTGCACGGACGCCGGGACCTCGGCACGATCGGCCGGCCCTCGCTTGACATCCTCGATCCTCCGGACAGCCCGCGGCGCATCTCCTTCGCCATCAGCGTGCTCGACCATCCCCGGCCGATGACCGACTACATCCTCACCTGCGACCACGATGGGTGGCCGATCGCCCTGACCGCCAACGCCTACTTCCGCGACCGGGTGGCGGACCTGCGGCGCCGGGGTATCGCGCGCATCGACTTCGGCTCCGACTCGCTGCTGGCCGCCTGGCGGGGCACCTTCCGCACCCGGCCCTACATCCAGAACGACTGGCCCGACCCGTAGGCTGGCCCGCGCGCCGGCCCGCCCCGGTCCCCTTCGGGCGCACCTCCGGAGCGGCGCGCCGGCCCGCCCCCCCCTCGGGCGCACATCCGGAGTTGCGCGTCCATCAAAATCATGTATTATGACTCCGTTTTCTGGAAATAGACTCGGGGAGGGGCTCATGCTGCGCGTCAGCGAAGCCGCCAATCTCGCCATCCACGCCCTCGCCTATCTAGGCGCCGCGCCGGAGGACGCCCATGTCCCGGTGGGCGAGATCGCCCGCGGCCTGCGGCGCTCGCCCACGCACCTGGCCAAGGTGCTCCATCGCCTGGCCCGCGCCGGACTGGTCGGCTCGGCGCGAGGCCTGCGCGGAGGCTATCGGCTGGAGCGGGCGGCGGCGGCGATCCCCGTGCTCGAGATCCTCGAGGCGGTGGACGGCAAGCTCGTCGAGGAGGGCTGCATCCTCGGCGAGTCCATCTGCGACCGCGGCGCCTGCGTCTTCCGCGGCCTGCAGCGCGACATCCTCGACCAGAC
>VGIY01000159.1 GCA_016867695.1 Candidatus Eiseniibacteriota bacterium
GCTGGATCTGCTGCCACTCTCCGCCGGCGGGCAGGATCTCGACCAGCCCGCCGTCGTAGGCCCATCCGGGATGGGCGTAGCTCGACTCGGCGGCGACGGAGTGCCAGAAGCGCAGCTCGGCATTCTCGGCGATCGTGATCGGCGGACTGGCCAGGGCCGCGTCGAGCGAGTCGGCGTACCAGAGCCAGCCCTGGACGGCGCCGCACTTCCAGGACCAGGAGCCGCCCGGGGTGTGGTTGTCGTAGGAGTTGCGGTTCCACTGGTCGCGGAAGCCGGGGGTGACCGCCGCGTGCGTCCAGCCGTTCTCTCCCGATTCGACGTCGTCGGCGAAGTGGACGACGATCGGGACGACGGGGAAGCCGTAGAGATCGAGGGGCGCCCCCGGGGGGTCGCTGGCAGCGTTGGCGGCGACATCGGCGGCGAAGACGAAGTACTCGACCAGGCTGGAGAGCGGCTGTCCGGGGATGCCCGCGGCGTAGGAGCCGCCGCCCTGAGGGGCCATCGGCAGCGCCTGGAACGTGCCGCCGCCGACGCGATAGTGGAGCGTGACCTCGGCCAGGTCCGAGCAGTCGGTGACCACGGTCTCGACCGGATAGGGCCCGGCCGTGTCGTCGGTCGCCTCGAGCGCGGTCGTGCCGCGGATCTCGGGGGGACCGATGTCGAGGAGCGAGAAGGAGAGCGCGGTCGCGCCCCCCTCGGCGACGACCACTCCGGATGCGCCGTCGGGGGCGAAGCTCGGATGCTCGACCCGGAAGGCGTAGGTCCCGGGCGGCAGCAGGATCCGGTAGCTCCCGTCCGCCGCGGAGGGCACGCTGCGCGGCGGCTCCTCGGGGCCGATCTGCGCGCCGGGCACCGGCGTGCCCCCGTTGGAGGCGTTGGTCACCGAGCCGGCCACCGTGCCGTGCGGGCCCAGCGCGACCAGGCAGGCGGCGTAGGCGTCGATGATCCCGGCGCCGTAGGTGTTGTCCTCGCCGGGCCGGCCCAGATCGATCGCCGTCGTGAAGAGGATCTCCTTGAGCTGGTCGACGGTGAGATCGGGGGCCGCCTCGCACATCAGCGCGATCGTGCCGGCGACGTGCGGCCCGGCCATCGAGGTGCCGCTCCAGCCCGATTGGGCGTAGCGTCCCTGGGGAATGCTCGAGTAGACATTGACTCCGGGAGCGACGACTTCCGGCTTGAGCGTCACCCCGTCGCAACCGGAGGGGCCGCGGCTGGAGAACTCGGCGATCGGGTAGGGGAAGCCGTGGCTCGTGGCGTCGACGGCGCCGACGGAGAAGGCGTTCCAGGGGCTCGTGATCCGGTCCGCGGGCGAGGCCATCGTGTAGTAGCCGGGACCGTAGTTGCCGGCCGACCAGGTGGTCGCCGCGCCGGCCGCCTCGCAGTGGTCGATCACCGCCCACCACCGGTCGTCGCAGTCGCCGTAGCCGGGGAAGTTCTCGGTCACGCCCCATGAGTTCTGGATCACGTGGGGCACGTCGTCGACCGAGAGCGGGTCCCCGTCCGGATCGGCGAACCATTCGAAGGCGGCGATGATGTCGTCGTCGAAGTCGGAGCTGACCGGCTGATCGATCGCGTTGCAGGCGATCCAGAGGGCGTTCCAGGCGACGCCGATCGTGTCGCCGGTCGCCGCGCCCAGACCGGTGATCGTGCCCATGACGTGCGTGCCGTGGCCGTCCTCGTCGACCGGCGAGTGGGGATGGCCGCCGAGGACATCGAGCCAGCACTCGCTCGCCGGGTGCCCGTGCCCCCCCCGCCAGCGCGAGGCCAGCGCCGGGTGCTTGCCGTCGACGCCGGTGTCGATGTTGGCGACCAGGATGCCGCGACCGGTCAGTCCCAGCTCACGCCAGACGCGGTCGGCGCCGATGGCCCGCAGTCCCGGGGTGACGCCGATGCCGCGCGCCGGCTGGCCGCCGCGCCGCTCGCCGACCGGGGGAATCAGTCGCGCGCGCGGGGGAAGCTCGACCCGGGCGATGTCCTCGCGCCGGGCCAGCTCGCGCACGGTCGCCGCCGGGGCGCGGACGACGACGAGGTTGCTGATCCAGCGGGGCGTGAAGCCGGAGAGCGCGCCCTGGGCCAGCCGCGCGCTCAGCGCCTGCAGCAGGGGAGCCTGCGCGCGGCGCGCCGTCTCCCGCAGCGTCGTCACCACCCGAAAGTGGCGCTCGGCGCGCGAGGCCCCGGCGGCGTCCAGCCTCCGGCGTAGCGCGGCGATGTCGGCCTGCTCGCGCAGGATGAGCAGCACCGTCGCCTCTTCGCCGTCGCCGAGCCGGTCGAGCTCGGCGGCCAGCGCCGGCTGCAGCGTCGCCGCCTCGACGCGCGGGGCGATTTCGCCGGGCGCCTCGGCCAGCGCCGGCAGCGAGAAGAAGGCCGCGGCGAGGATCCAGCCGCAGACGAAGATCTGGGCGATCCCGACACGAGATGGCATGCTCGCACCTCCCGGAAAGGGGCGCGGCCGGACACCCTTCGGTCCCCGGCCGCGCCCCGATGGTGCGCTCCCCGCGGAGCGTCCGAACGGAGACCGATCTATCGCGTCACGATGACCTTCTGCGCCACGGTCTTGTCCCCCGCCTGCAGGCGGTAGAAGTAGACGCCCGGGGCGACCGGCCGGGACTGCTCATCCCGCCCGTCCCAGAGCGACTGGTGGAGCCCCGCGGGCTGGTGGCCCGAGACGAGCGTGCGCACGAGCCGGCCCGAGGGGTCGAAGAGCGCCAGGCGGACGTCGCCCGCCGCGCGCAGCTCGTAGCGCAGGCGGGTCTCGCCGGTGAAGGGGTTGGGATCGGCCGGGTGGAGCAGCGCGAAGCCGGGCAGCCGATCCGCCGGCACGGCCGAGAGGTCGACCTGGAAGCCGCGGATCGTCAGGTCGTCGATGAACCAGCCCTCGCGCACGTCGGCGCCGTCGCTGCCGAAGCGGAAGCGGAACTGCGCCGGGCCCTCGAACTCGCGCAGGTTGAAGTGCACCTGCTGCCAGTCGTGCGTGCCGGAGAAGAAGGGCGTGCCGGCGGGGAAGGGTCCCGGCGTCGACCCGGCGCGGACGATGTAGTCATAGCCGCCGTCGGGGAAGATCTGCTGCCAGGGCCCCCCGTCCAGGCTGATCTCGACGATCCCGCCGTCATAGGCGTACCCCGGATAGGCGGCGCTGGTCTCGGCCTCGATCCAGTGCCAGAAGCGCAGGTAGCAGTCGAGCCCGAGCTCGACGACCGGCGTGACCAGCCCGGCGTCGAGCAGGTTGGCGTAGTCGCCGCTGCCCGTGTCGCCGCACTTCCAGCTGCGCGACCCTGCCGGCGTGTGGTTGCGCTGCGTGCTCAGGTGCCACTGGTCGACGAAGCCGGGGGTGACGACGCCGTGGCTCCAGGCGGGCGCGCCGTCCTCGATGTCCGCGGCGAAGAAGGAGACCACCGGGGCCACGTAGAAGCCGTAGACGTTCCCCGGGGCGCCGGCCGGGTCGGTGGAGGCGTTGGCGGCGACGTCGGCGGCGGCGATGTAGTACTCCACGTGGCTCGTGTGCGGCTGGCCCGGAATGGAGGCGGTGTAGCGGTCGTTGGGCAACGGGACGAGGTTCAGCGTCTGGAAAGCGCCGCCGTTGACCCGGTAGAGCAGCCGCCTGTAGGCCAGCGCGGAGTAGTCGGTGATCGTGGTCTCGATCGCGTAGGGGCCCGTCGTGTCGTCGGTCGAGTGGAACTGGGTGGTCGCGGTGATGGCCGGGCCGGCGATATCGAGCAGGGCGAAGTTGCGCACGACCGTCTCGTCGGCGGCGATCGCGACGTTGTAGTAGGTCGCCGGAGCGAAGCTCGGGTGCGTCGCCCGCACCGTGTAGATGCCCGGAGCCACGCTGACCGCGTAGAAGCCGCTAATGTTGCTCTGCGTCGCGCGATCGGCCTCGAGTATCTCGATCGTCGCGCCGGCGACCGGCGTGCCGCCGTTGGAGGCGTTGGTCACCGTCCCCTCGAGCCGGCCGAAGCCGGTCATTGCCGCCAGCACCGCCTCGTAGGCGTCGATCATCCCCCAGCCGTAGGTGTTCTCCTCGCCGGCCACGCCGAGGTCGACGGCGGTGGCCATGATGATCTCCTTGATCGTGTCGACGTCGAGGTCGGGGTTGGCCTCGCGCATCAGCGCGGCGACGCCGGCCACGTGCGGGCCGGCCATCGAGGTGCCGTCGTAGGTGCCGTTGTAGCCACCGCCGGGCACGGAGGAGTAGACGTCCACGCCGGGGGCGACGACCTCGGGCTTGATCTTGCGGTCGGGGGGCACGTTGCAGCCGGTCGGTCCGCGGCTGGAGAAGCCGGCGATCGGCCAGGGATAGCTGTAGTTGGTCGCGTCGACCGCGCCGACGGCGAAGCAGTTGGTCAGCGTCGTCGCCCGGTCGGCCGGCGAGCCGATGGTCGTCGAGGAGGGGCCCTCGTTGCCCGCCGACCAGGTGGTCACGCAGCCGGCCGCCTCGCAGTTGTCGATCACCGCCCACCAGCGCGAGTCGCAATCGTTGTAGCCGAAGCCCTCGTTGACGCGCCAGGAGTTCTGGACGACGTCGGGGACGTCGTCGTGGGTGTTCGGATTGCCGTCGGGGTCGGCGAACCACTGGTAGGCGGCGATGATGTCGTTGTCGAACTCGCCGCCCGCCCCCTGGTTGATCGGGTCGGTGGCGATCCAGAGCGCGCCCCAGGCGACGCCGATCGTGTCCTGCGTCGCCGCGCCCAGGCCGCAGATCGTCCCCTGGACGTGCGTGCCGTGGCCGTAGCCGTCGTAGGGGAAGTTGGGATGGCCGTTGTTGATCAGGTTCAGCCAGCAGTGGCTCGCCGGGGCGAAGAGCCCCCGCCAGCGGCTGGCCAGCGCCGGATGGTTGCCGTCGACGCCCGTGTCGCAGGTGCCGACGATCGTCCCGGTGCCGTTGATGCCCAGCTCGTACCAGACCCGGTCGGCGTTGATCGCCCGCAGCCCGGGGGTGACCCCGATGCCGCGCTGCGGCTCGCCCGGCTCCTGGGGCCGGGAGCCGTCGGCGGGCTCGAAGTCGAGCGGCCGGATCAGCTCGACGGTGAAGTTGGGCTCGATGTAGGCCACATCGGGCCGCGCGGCGAGCTCGTAGAGGTAGCCCTTGGTCACCTTGGCGACGACGAGGTTCGAGATCCAGTAGCCGGTGTAGCCCTCGACCCGCGCCGCGCCCGTCCGCTCGGCCTCGAGGGCGGCGAGCAGCGGCTCCTGGGAGACGCTGGCCGCCTGCAGGGCCCGGACGACCCGCTCGTGGCGATCCTGCAGTCTGGCCCGCTCCGCCTTGAGCGCGGCGTTCAGTCCCGGCACATCGGCCTGCTCGCGCAGGATGAGGATGACGGAGACGAAGTCCTCGTCGCCGATGGCGCGAAGCTCGCTTTCCAGGCCCGCGTGGATCTCCGCCGCCGCGCAGGGCAGCGCCGCCGGGAGGACCAGGGCCAGGAGCAGAATCGGTAGGGAGAAGCGACCCATGCCTGTACCGCCTTTCATTTCAGGATCCATGCGATGCCCTCGCCGTGCCTCCCGGGCGGGGGCGCGGCGAGGGTGGGTTCATTCCCCTCAGCGCAGGCGCAGCAGCGGCGTCGCCGCCGCTCCCTCCGGAGCACGCAGGCGCGCGAAGTAGACCCCCGGCGGCAGGAGGCCGCCGTCGTCGGCCCGCCCGTCCCAGGCGAGCGCGTGGGATCCCGCTTGGAGGGGTCCGGCCAGCAGCCGGCGGACGAGGCGGCCCTGGAGGTCGTAGACTCCCAGGTCCACCTCCGCCGCCCGCGCCAGGGAGAGCGAGAGGCGGGAGTCCCCCCGCGCCGGATTGGCGGCGCGCAGCGCCGCGGGGCGCGCGCCGGCCGGGGCCGGGTCGGGCGCCGCCGCGGCCTGGCCGAAGAGGTCGTTGACGATCGTCTCGACGTTGGCCGCCAGCGCGGCGTGAGCCCAGCGATAGGGCCGGCCGCTGAGAAAGGCGAAGCGCCCGCCGTCGGGGTTGTGCGTGCCCCCCTCGGCCGGAGCGCGCCAGACGCCGACGCCCCGATCGGGGTTGTAGCTCGTGTCGATGTAGAGCAGCTCGCTCGTCGGCTGCGACAGGGCCATGGAGAAGAGGGGGCTGTAGTTCTGCGTGCCGATGCGCGGGATGTCGGTCAGCGGGGCGCGGACGGAGGTGCAGTTGTAGATCGTCTGGGAGGTGACGAAGCTCACGCCCAGGTAGCTGCGCAGCGAGCTGTCGAGGAAGCTGTCCCCCTGGCGGGTCATGAGCAGCGCGTTGCCCCCGGCCTGGAGGTAGGAGAGGACCGCCGT
>VGIY01000160.1 GCA_016867695.1 Candidatus Eiseniibacteriota bacterium
GTCATGCCCAAATCGGAAAGCCCCTGCAGCGCGGTCTTGAGCTCGTCGGCCGTGCGCGCCGAGAAGTTGCGCATCATGACGTAGCCGGTCGTGGGGGTGAGCATGAAGGCGTAGGGGACGCTCTGGATGGGGATGTTGTCGCGGACGATCTCGTACTCCAGCGGCTCCGGCTCGCCGGCGCGGCGGATCGTGATGCGCACGTGCGAGCCCTTGGGTCCGCGGAGCCTGTCGAAGACCTCCTGCTCGTTGATGCCGAAGGCGGATTCCCCCTCGATGTGGGTGATGACGTCGCCCGGGCGGATGCCCAGATCGTAGGAGGGGCTGCCCTCGATGGGGGAGATGACCGTCAGGTTGCCGTCGCGGATGGCGAAGGAGATGCCGATGCCCGAGTAGGACCCGCGGTTGCGCTCCTCCATGCGCTGGAAGCGCTCGGCGTTCATGTAGTTGCTGTGCGGGTCGAGCCGCTCCAACATGCCGATGACGGCCCCCTCGATCAGGCTGTCCGGAGGCAGGGGCTCGACGTAGTACTCGGAGATGAGCGTGAGAACCTCGTTGAAGAGCGCCAGCTCCGAGTAGATGTTCCCGCTCGAGGCGACGACGTCGCGCAGGAAGACGCCTCCGAGCGCGATCGTGACCAGGAAGAGGAGCGCCGGAAGCGCCAGGATCCAACGCCTGCGTGCCATACATGCCTCCCGGGAGCGAGTCGGAGCGGCCGGGCGAGCCGCCCGGACGCTTCTACTCCAAGAGTAGCAAAGGGTTCCCCCGTCCGCAAACGCTTACCCGGGGCCCCGCGGGGCCCCGATGGGCGCCTCGGCTCGCCGCCGCCGGGAAGCAGTCCCCGGGAGGCGAGGCCACGAGGAGGCGAGGCCAGGAAGAGGCGAGGCTTCAGGGAGGCGAGGCCTCGCTTGCCCACCGCGCGGGGAGCGTCTATCCTCGCCGCTCTTCGGCCGGCGACCGCCGGCCTCGGCGCGGGCGAAAGGGGGCAGGCGTGAGCGGCTGGGCGGAGACGCTGGCGGAGAGGATCGAGAAGCGGACGGCGAGGCCCGCGGTCGTGGGTCTCGGCTACGTGGGGCTGCCGCTGCTGGCGGAGCTGGCCCGGGCCGGATTCCGGCCCATCGGCGTGGACGTGGACGCCGGCAAGGTAGCGGCGCTGCGCGAGGGGCGCAGCTACATCCTGGATGTGCCCGCGGAGGCGATCGCGCCGGCCGTCGGCGAGGGGCGGATCACCGTCGGCACCGACTTCGACCTCCTGCGGGATGCCGACACGATCGACATCTGCGTGCCGACGCCGCTGCGCAAGACGAAGGACCCCGACGTCTCCTACATCCTCGCCGCGACCGAGGAGATCGCCCGGCGCCTGCGTCCCGGCCAGCTCGTGATCCTCGAGAGCACGACCTACCCGGGGACGACCGACGAACTGCTGCTGCCCAAGCTGGCGGCGGGGGGGCTGACGGTGGGGGAGGAGTTCTTCCTGGCCTTCTCCCCCGAGCGCGTCGACCCGGGCAACCCGCGCTTCGTGACCCGCAACATCCCCAAGGTGGTCGGCGGGGTCACCCCGGCGTGCACCCGGCTGGCCTGTCAGCTCTACGGGACGACCGTCGAGCGGGTCGTTCCCGTCTCGACGACGCGTGTGGCCGAGATGGTCAAGCTGCTCGAGAACACCTTCCGCAGCGTCAACATCGCGCTGGTCAACGAGCTGGCGCTGCTTTGCGACCGCATGGATCTCAACGTCTGGGAGGTGATCGAGGCGGCGGCCACCAAGCCCTTCGGCTTCATGCCCTTCTTCCCCGGGCCCGGTCTGGGCGGGCACTGCATCCCGATCGACCCCTTCTACCTCTCCTGGAAGGCGCGCCAGACGGGCTTCGAGACGCGCCTCATCGAGCTGGCGGGGCAGATCAACGGCAGCATGCCCGAGCATGTGCTCGACATGGTCCGCCGGGCCCTCAACCGTCAGTCGAAGGCGGTGCGCGGATCGCGCATCCTGGTGCTGGGCGTGGCCTACAAGGCCGACATCGACGACCTGCGCGAGTCGCCGGCTCTCGACATCCTCGGCATGCTCGAGGACGAGGGCGCGCGGGTCTGCTACCACGATCCCTTCGTCTCCGGCCTGGAACTCCGCGATCGGAAGTGGGCGTCGGTGCGGCTCGACGCCGCGACGCTGCGGGAGCAGGATCTCGTGGTCATCACGACGGGGCACAGCGGCGTCGACTACAGGCTGGTCATGCGGGAAGCGGCGGCGATCGTCGACACCCGCAACGCGCTCAAGGAGGTCCGCGAGCCGGGCCACGAGGCGAAGATCTTCCGGCTCTAGGGCCGCTCCGGGGGCGGGGCCGCGGCGGGTCGCGCCGGGGAGTCGGGCAGGAGGGAGCGTGGGCACGCGCTATCTCGTCACCGGGGGAGCCGGGTTCATCGGCTCGCACATCGCCGAGCGCCTGCTGGAGCAAGGCGCGCTCGTGCGCATCTTCGACAACTTCGCCACCGGCAAGCGCGCCACCGTGGCTGGACTGACGGAGCGTTTCGGCGGGGCCCTCGAGCTGCACGAAGGCGACCTCGCCGACGCGGACGCCTGCCGCCGGGCGGTGGAGGACTGCGCCTACATCTTCCACGAGGCGGCCCTCGCCTCGGTCCCGCGGAGCATCGCCGACCCGCTCGGCACTCACCGGGCCAACGTGACCGGCACGCTCCACCTGCTGCTGGCCGCGCGGGACGCCGGCGTGCGCCGGCTGGTCTACGCCGGCAGCTCGTCGGTCTACGGCGACTCGCCCGAGCTGCCGAAGCGCGAGACGCTGCCCGCCGCGCCGCTCTCCCCCTACGCGCTCAGCAAGTTCGTGGGCGAGGAGTACGCGCGCCTCTTCGGCGAGCAGTTCGGCCTGGAGACGGTGACGCTGCGCTACTTCAACGTCTTCGGTCCGCGCCAGGACCCCGACTCGCCCTACGCGGCGGTGATCCCGATCTTCCTGAAGCGGTTGCGGGCCGGCGAGGCGCCGGTGATCCATGGCGACGGGGCGCAGACGCGGGATTTCACCTTCGTCGCCAATGTCGTCGCCGCCAACCTGGCCGCCTGCCACGAGCCGCGGGCCGCGGGCGTCTACAACATCGCCTGCGGGGAGCGCACCTCGGTCAACGAGCTGCTGGCGCTGCTGCAGCGCGCGCTCGGCACCGACATCCCGGCTCGATTCGAGGGCAGGCGCGCGGGGGACGTGCCCCACTCGGTGGCCGACATCTCCCGGGCCCGCGCGGAGCTGGGCTACGCGCCGGGCGTGACGCTGGCCGAGGGGATCTCCCGGACGGTGGACCACTTCCGCGAACTGCCCCTGTAGCCGCGCGCGGGCCGCGGGCGACAGCTCTCTTTCTGCCACGCCTTCCGTGCGGGCTGCAACGCGGCGCGCCGGACCACGCCGCCCCGGGGAGCCGGCCTGTTCGAGCAACTTCTCCAGGAATGGCTTCATCGCCTTGCAAAACAATACAATGAAGCACTCGCGACGACCCGGTTCGTGGCCCCCTCGGCGGGCCGTCCGGGGGCACGATCTCTGCACGCCGGGTGCTGCATGCAGACCCCCCGGCCCTTCCCGCGCGCGCTCGTCGCGGCGATGCTCGCCGCCGCCCTCTCCGGCGGCGTTGCCGCGGTCGGCGCCGATGTCGGCAATCACGCCTTCGAGTTCCTCCGCCTGGCGCCCGAGCCGGAGGGCCGGGCCCTCGCCGGCGCCCACCTCGCGCATGCGGAGGGTCCCGCGGCGCTCGCCTGGAACCCGGCGGGCCTGGCCCGCGGCGGAACCGCCCTCTCGCTGTCGCACGCCGCCTGGGCGGAGGGAACCTCCTGGGAGTGGGCGGGGCTCACGCTGCCCGCGGGGCCCGGCACCGCGGCGATCTCGGGCGGCTTCTTCCGCACGGGGGCGCTGGAGGGCTACACCGCCGACGGCGAGGCGACGGGGGAGTTCACGCCGCTCCAGTTCCAGCTCTGCGCCGGCTACGGCCTGCCTCTCGCCGGCGCGCTCGGCGCCGGGGCGTCGATCGAGGCGGCCTTCGCCGACGACGGCTCGGGGGGGCGCCGCCGCGCGATCGCCTGCGGTGGCGGCCTGCGACTCGACGCCGGTCCGCTGGCGCTGGGGCTGGCGGCGCTGCACCTGGGCCCGCCGCTCTCGCTCGAGGAGGAACGCTACGCCCTTCCGGCGACGGTCCGACTCGGCGCCAGTCTGGAGGGCCTGCCCGGAACGCTGCTGCACGGCGCGCTGGAGTGGGTCTCCGGCGAAGCGGTCGGCTTGCGCGCCGGCGTGGAGTGGTCCCCGGCCGCGCAGTTCCGTCTGCTCGGGGGCGGTTGGGCGGCGCCGGGGCAGGAGGGGCGCTCGCTCCATCCCACCGCGGGCGCGGTCGTCGATCTCGGCGTCACGCGCTTCGCCTACGGCTTCCAGCCGATCTCCGACTGGGAATCCTCCCACCAGGTCGCTCTGACGCTGCTGCTGGACTGACGGGTCCCGCCGGCCGGCCTCGCCGAGAAACGCGCCCCCGCGCCCCGCTTGTCGCCGCCGCCCCCGCTTGGTATCGTGGCGCCTTGCGCGCGGACGGTCGGAACGCGCGGCGGGGAGCCCCGCCGCGGCCCCGGCGGACCGGAGCGGTCGCAATCGGCAGCAGGAGGTCCGGGGTGCCAAGCATGCTGATCACCGGGGGCGCCGGTTTCATCGGCTCGCACGCCGCCGAGTACTTCGCCCGCCGCGGCTACCGCGTCACGGTCCTCGACAACCTGTCGCGCGGGCGACTGCTCAAGCGAGAGGATCCGCACGCCCTGGACAACTGGAACCACCTCGCCGGCCTGGAGGGGGTCGCCCTCGTGCGCGGGGATGTCTGCGACGCCGCCGCGCTGGCGCCCCTGGCGGCGGAGGCCGACGTGATCCTGCACGCGGCCGCGCAGACGGCGGTGACGACCTCGGTCGCCGATCCGGCCACCGACTTCCGCAACAACGCCGTCGGCGCCTTCACGGTGCTCGAGGCGGCGCGCCTCGGGGGCCGGCGGCCGGCGGTGCTCTTCTGCTCGACGAACAAGGTCTACGGCGAGAATGTCAACCAGGTGCCCGTCGTCGAGGAGGCGAGACGCTACCGGTTCGACGCCCCCTGGGAGCAGGGCATCCCCGAGAACTTCTCGATCGATCGCTGCGAGCACACGCCCTACGGCTGCTCGAAGCTCGCCGGCGACCTCTACACGCAGGACTTCGGCCACCTCTACGGGATGCGCTGCGGGGTCTTCCGCATGTCCTGCATCTACGGGACGCGCCAGTTCGGCATGGAGGATCAGGGCTGGGTGGCCTGGTTCGTGATCGCCGCGCTCACGGGGCGCCCGATCACGATCTTCGGCGACGGCAAGCAGGTGCGCGACGTGCTCTGGATCGAGGATCTCCTGCGCGCCTACGAGGCGTTCCTGAAGAGCGACCTGCCCGCCGGGGTCTTCAACATCGGCGGGGGGCCGCGCCACACCCTCTCGCTGCTCGAGCTGCTCGAGATCATCGGCGAGGAGACGGGCGCGGCGCCCGAGGTCGGCTACGGCGACTGGCGACCGAGCGACCAGAAGGTCTACGTCTCCGACATCCGCCAGGCTCGCGAGCGGCTGGGCTGGGAGCCGCGCGTCGCTCCCCGCGAGGGGGTGCGCCGGCTGGCCGCCTGGGCGAGGGAGCATCTGGCTCCGAACCGGGCGGCGCCCGGAGTCGGGGAGGGGGGATGAGCGCCGCGCGCGCCCGGGTCGCCGCCGCGGGGCTCGCCGCGGGGCTCGCCGCGGCGCTCGCCTGCGCCGGCTGCGGCTATTCCTTCTCGGGCAGCTCGGCGCCGGGGCACATCCGCACGGTCGCCGTGCCCGCCTTCGGCAACGAGACGCTCGACGGCCTGATCGCCGAGGAAGTCACGCGCGGGCTGAGCGACCGCTTCCTGGAGGACAACCGGCTCAAGCTGGCGCGAGAGGCGATGGCCGACTGCGTCCTCGCCGGCCGGGTGACCCACTACGAGCGGCGCGTCTACAGCTACACGGCGGCCCAGGAGCCGGAGGACTACATCGTCATCGTGCGCATCGCCGCGGTGCTGCAGGACCGGGTGCGCAACCGCGACCTCTGGACCGCCGAGCACATGGAGGCCACCGCGGTCTATCCCGCCTCGGGCGGGTCGGGGACGTCGGAGGCCGGGAGCGGGGAGGGGGGGGCGAGGCCCGGGAACGAGCAGGAGGCGCGGCTGGCGGCGATCCGC
>VGIY01000161.1 GCA_016867695.1 Candidatus Eiseniibacteriota bacterium
TTCTCGCGAATCGACCGCAGGAGGAGATCGAAAGATCCCCCGGGCAGGTCGGTGCGCCCGACGCTCCCCTGGAAGAGCGCGTCCCCGGTGAAGACCCAGTCGGCGGGGGCGCGACTCCCGCCGTCTGGCGGAGCCTCGGCGCCGGCGGTCGCGGCATCGCCGCCGGGGCCGGCCGCGGCGCTCGTCCCGCCGCCGCCCGCCGCGCGGCCGCGGCGCTTCGGCTGGGGCATCCGCGCCCCGGACACGAGCAGGCAGATCCCGCCGGGGCTGTGGCCGGGCGTGAAGAGCACGGCGCCGCGCGCCTCCCCCCAGACGATCTCGTCGCCCTCGTCCACGAATCGGTCGACCGGCGACGGCGCGGGGAACTCGTAGCCGAACTCGCGGGCATGCTCGTGGGCGTGCTCATACAGGTGGAGATCGTCCCGGTGGAGCAGGATCTCGCCTCCGAACCGCGCCTTGAGGGCGGCCGTCGCCCCGACGTGGTCGAGGTGGCCGTGGGTGTGGAAGTAGGCGACGGGGCGCAGGTCCTGGCGGATCAGCCGGGAGGCCAGCGTGTCGGGCTCCTCGCCCGGATCGATGAGCAGCGCCTGGCGCGTTTTCGGGCAGCCCAGGATGTAGCAGTTGGCCTGGATCGGACCGACGGCGAGGGCCTCGAGAAGCAGTGGCTCCATGGCTCTCCCTTCGGGGAGCGCGGGGCGCCGGGGTCCGCGGCCCGCGAGGGCGCGGTCTGCGGCGTCCGCCCAGGTCAGAAGACGCGCACGGTCTCTCCGGCGCGCAGGAAGTGGATCGCCCCCGCGACTTCCCCGGCGCCCCAGATGCGGCGCAGGGCCTCCCGGTAGAGGAGCATCTGAGGGCGATAGCGCTCGGCCCGCTCGAGCCACCGATCGACCCCCGGACGGTCGCTCTTGAAATCGATCAGACGGTAGCCGCCTCCGGGGCGCGGCCACAAGACATCGATCTGGCCCTGGATGAGAATCCACTCGTCCGGCGGCAACTCCGCTGCGGCGGGCCAGATCCGCGCCAGATCCCCGGGCGGCAGACGAAGAGAGAAACTCGCCTCGCGCTGCAACTCGGGGGCGGCGGCCATCTCCGCGGCCAGCGGGCTCGAGAGGAAGCGGACTATGGGGTCCAGGTTCTCCGGCGAGATCCACGCCGGGGGGACCTCGCCGCGCGCCGACAGCTGGCGCGCGCAGGCGAAGGGATCGGGCGCGGCCAGATCCAGCTCCTGGAGGATCGCGTGCAGCCAGCGGCCCTCGTCGGCCGCGGGCCAGGCGCCGGCGGGATCGATCGCCGCCCGCGCGGCCCCGCTCTCCGCCGCGCGTCCGCCGCGCATCCCGGCGCCCGGCACGGGATCGGGCGCCCGCGGCAGCTCGCTTCCGGCCGCGCGCTCCTCCGCCTCGCGGGCCCGGTCGATCAGCCGCTTCACCTCCGTGACCCAGTACTTGCCGCGCCAGCGGGTGGCCGCCGCGTGCGGGTAGACCGCGGCCACGCGCCGTCGCAGCGCCGGCAGCGCCGCTAGCGCCGCCTCCAGGGAGAGCGGCGCCGTCTCCGGCAGCGGACCGTCGGCCGGGGGGGGCTCTCCCTCCCCATCCGCCGCGCCGGACCCGAGATCGTGGCGGTGGATCGTGCAGCTCTCCCGCCACGCCGCCTCCATCCCGGGACGGGTCAGCGCGGCCAGCGCGTCGCTCCGGTGGAGCACGCCGAGCAACGCCTCGCCCGTCGAGCGGATCCGCCGCGCCGCCGCATCGCGCACCGCCCCCGGGGCGCGCCAGGGGCCGAGACGGGCGAGCATCTCGTCCCAGGGGCTCGCGACGGCCATCGTCAGGATCAGCTTCTCGACGGCTCGCGTCATGGCGACGTAGAGGATGCGCAGCTCCTCCTCGCGGATCTCCATCATGCGTCGCTCGGCCAGCAGGTAGCGGGCGAGCGTCGGCTCCTTGACGTAAGTGCGCGGATCGAAGTGGTCGATGCCGATCCAGCGCTCGCCGACCAGGACGCTGCGCGCGGCGTCTGTCGGGTTGAAGGAGCGGCCGAGCAGCGGCAGCACGACGATCGGGAACTCGAGCCCCTTGGCCTTGTGCATCGAGAGGATCCGCGCCGCCGGCTCGGCCGGGTCTCCCGAGGCGACCGCCTCCGGACCGCCGCCGCTCGCCTCGATCGTGTCGAGATAGCGCACGAATCCGGGCAGACTGTGCCCGCGCTCGCCGGCGAAGCGGCGCGCCAGGGCGACCAACTGCTGCAGGTTCCCCGCGCGCTCGATGCCCCCCTCGCGCGAGGCGGCGGCCGTGAGCAGCCCCGCCTCGGCGCAGGCCGCGGTCACCGCGTCGGCCAGATCGCCGCTCTGCGCCTGCAGGCGCCAGCGATCGAGGCGTTCGAGGAAGGCCGCGCAGCGGGCGGCCAGCTCCCGGCCGGCGGGCTCCTCGAACAGCGCCGCAGCGGCGCAGGCCCCCGCCGGTTCGCCCGCCTCTCCCGCCGCGGCGCGCAGCGAGGCGATCAGCGTCGGGCTCTCGGGCCAGGCGAGGCGCAGCCGCAGCAGGTCGTCGTCGTCGAAGCCGACGGTGGGCGCGCGCAGCAGGCCGGCCAGACCGATGTCGTCGTGCGCGTTGTCGAGGATGCGCAGCAGGTTGCGCGCGTCGCGGATCTCCTCGCGCTCGAAGAAGGGCTGGATGCCGAAGAGCGCGGGCACGCCCGCGGCGCGCAACGCCTGGGCGAAGCGTCCGCCGACCGATCCGGGAGCGCGCAGGAGGACGACCATGTCGGCCCAGCCGGCGCGCCGCCAGGTCTTGCGCTCCCGATCGAAGACCTCGAATCCCCCGTCGCGCAGCTCGCCGAGCCGGCGCGCGACCAGCCGGGCCTCGGCGGCCAGGATCTCGCCCGCCGAGACGCGGGAGCGGGGCTTCTCCTCCTTCGCCCCCTCCTCCCTGGCCAGGATGTGGATCTCCGTCGGGCTGCGCCCCCGCTCTCCCCGCTCCGCCGCGGGAGCGGGCTCGAGGCCCGCCTCGTAGCCGTAGCGCAGCGCCACGGAGCGGTAGTCGCAGCCGATCATCTCCGGCGTGAGCAGCTCCTCGAAGACCGCGTTGACCGCGTCGACGACCGGCCGGCGCGAGCGGAAGTTGACCCCGAGGGGCACGACGAGCCGCTCGCCCTCCGGCGCCGGCTGGTCCTCCGGGCAGCTCTCGGGCGTGAGCCAACGCGCCTCCCGGCTGACGAGGCCGCGGAAGACCTCCGGATTGGCCAGGCGGAACTGGTAGATGCACTGCTTGACGTCGCCGACGAGGAACCGCCCGCGCTGCGGAGCGAGCCGGTCGACGATCCCCGCCTGCAGGTCGTTCACATCCTGGAACTCGTCGACGAGAACGAGCTGGAAACGCCCCCTCAGGCTCGGGGGAGGATCGAGCAGGAGCCGGCGGGTGTGGAGCTCGAGATCGGCGAAGTCGAGCAGGCCCTCGCGGCGTTTGTGGCTCTCGTAAGCCTCCAGCGTCTGGCGGGCGAGCGCGATCAGCGCGCCGACCGTCGGACGCGTGGCCCGATAGGCGTCGTGCATCCTGGCGATCGGCCAGGGCAGGCGGGAGAAGGGGGATCCCGGCTTCGCGCCCGAGGAGTCGAGCAGGCCCTTGGCCAGATCGTGGAGCGGCTTGAGCTCGGCCGTGCCCGCCGGCAGCCGCGGGAAGGCCAGCTTCCAGGCTCCGTCCGCGGCCACCCAGCCGCCCGCCGCCAGATGCCGGCGCGCGCGCTCGAGGGCGCCGGGCAGCTCCCGCGCCAGGGCCGCCCTGTCGGCCGGCCAGTCCGCGCGCTCCAGCGCCGCGTCGAGCTCCTGCTGCTTGGCGAGCTTCTAGGGGGGCACGAGCCGCACGCCGAGGCGCAGCACCTCCGCGTAGGCGGCGCGGCCGGCGCGCCAGCTCCGATCGAGCGTCTCGACCAGCGCGGACAGGTAGGGGGGCTCCTCCGCCTCGACGGCCCGCGAGAGGGTCGAGATGAACTCGGGCGGATCGGGATAGTGGCGCGCGAGCGCGAGCAGGCGGACGATCTCCTCCTTGAGCAGCTCGCGCCCCCGGCGATAGCGGCAGAGATCCACCAGGCGGAGGAACTCGCGGTGCTCGGCGCTGCCGCGGCGCGGCACGCCCGCCCATCCTTCGGGATCGTCCTGCGGCTCGGGCCCGAGCCCCTGGTACCAGCGGTCGAAGATGCGGTCGAGGATCTCCGCCAGGACCACCTCGTCGTCCGGGCCGGCCAGCACGCGGAAGGCGGGGTCGACCGGGAGCTTCAGCCCATGCTCGCGCAGCAGGCGCGTGCAGAAGCTGTCGATCGTGGCGATGTAGGCCTGGGGCAGGGCGAGCTTGCGGGGCCGCAGCGCCTCGTCCTCCTGGAATGCGGCGTAGAGCTTGCGGCGCAGCTCGTCGGCCGCCTTGCGAGTGAAGGTGATGACCGCCAGGCTCTCGAGCGGGACGCCGCCGCGCACCGCCCGCAGCGCCTTCTCGACCAGCGTGCGGGTCTTGCCGGTCCCGGCGCTGGCGGCGACCAGCACGAAGGGCGCCTCGACGCGCAGGGCGAGCGCCTGCTCCGGCGTCGGCTTTCCGCTAGCGGCGCTCATCCGCCCTCCTCGTCGGCGGGCGGCGCTCCCGGGGCGCGCATGGAGGTCGGATCGAAGCGGCAGACGCCGGCGAAGTCGCAGGCGTCGCAGGGCAGCCGTCCGCCCGTCTCCACCGGCGCGGGCCGGATCACTCCGCGGACGATCCGCTCGCCGTGGCCGGCGATCTTCTCGCCCGCCAGGCCGAGCACGCCGTCCAGGCTCTGCTTGTAGTCGCCCCTCATCCGCGGCGTGATCAGGATCTTCTGCGGATCGATCGCCTCCTCCGAATCGCTGACGCGGAATCCCTGCAGCTTGAATCCGTACGGGTTGCCCTCGCCCTCCTCCGGCCGGGTGGTGCGCGTTCGCGGGCCGACGGAGTAGTAGAAGCCGGCGAGCGGCACGAATCCCAGCACGCGCCGGACAGCCAGCAGGTAGGTGGCGATCTGGAGGTCCAGGCCGCGGGCGAGCTCTCCGCCGGGCGCGCGCCCGCGCCCGGTGCGCTTGTAGTCGAAGACGACCGCGGCGGGGGCGCCGCCTCTCTCCGCGGGCGCGCCGTCCGCCGCGACGGCGCCATCCGTCGCCGCGCCGCAGCCCTCTCCCGACCTCAGGTCGAGCCGGTCGATGCGCCCGCGCAGGAGGATCCGGCCGCCCGCGGCGCGCTCCCCCGCGGCGGGGTCGGCGGGCAGCGGCAGCTCGAGCGCCGGGAAGTCGGGGGAGGTCAGACAGGGACCCTCGAGCAGCCGGCGGCGGGCGCGCTCGGCCTCCGCGGGATCGCCGCCTCGAGCCCCGAGCCCGAAGGAGAGCTCGACCGCGCGCGGCTGGAAGCGGCTCGCGCACAGGCGTCGATGCTCGGTGCGGATGAAGAGCGCCGTCTCCCGCCGGGTCACCGACCAGCGGTACCGGCTGGGCGGGTCCTCCTGGAAAATGCGGAACTCATCCTCGCGGGCAAGTTCGTTGAACAGCTCCCCCATGCGGGATGCCGCCTCGTCGGCCGATTCGCGGCGCGGGGCTCCGGCGAAGAAGCGCTGCAGCGCGGCGTGCACGGCGCTGCCCGTCGACAGCGGCGTCAGGATCGCCTCGGGGCGGGGCTCGAGACGCAGGATGTGGCGGGCGAAGTGCCGGAAGGGACAGGAGGCGAAGGTCTCCAGGCGCGAGGCGGAGGTGGACAGCACGCGCTCCGGGAAGAGCCGCGCGGCCAGCCGCCGGTCCAGCCGTTCGGGCAGCGGGTCGCGCAGGTGCTCGACCAGGCGGCGGGAGCGCGCGCAGGCGGCCTCGAGGGGCGGCAGGTCGGTCAGCTGCGCCAGCGCCTCCTCGGCCAGGCGCCGCGCGCCCTGACCGTCGAGGCCCCCCAGGGCGCGCGCCAGGAGGGGTTCGACCTCGCCGGCGTGCAGGCAGCGGTCGAGCGGGCCGGGCGCGCCCTCTTCGGCGGGGGAGAGCGAGCGACCGAGGCTTCGCTCCACCTCGGCCAGGTAGGGCGAGGGCTCCTGCCCCCCGCCCTCCGCGTCCAGGGCTGGGCGGGTCAGCAGAAGCTCCTCGCGGGCCCTCGTGCAGGCCACATAGAAGAGGT
>VGIY01000162.1 GCA_016867695.1 Candidatus Eiseniibacteriota bacterium
ACACCATCCAACCGACCCGCGATCAGGCGAAGCTGGACGATCCCGTAGAGATCCCTCGCTACATCGGGGTGCTCCTCGCCTAGGCGCTCTTCATCGATACCGAGAGCGCGGTGGAACAACGGCTCCGCCTCCGCGAAGCGCTGAAGCACGACGAGCAACTGGGCCAGATTGTATAGGTCCGTCGCTGCGGCCTGGCTGACCACACCGAGACGCCGCTCGTCGATTGCCAGGGCGCGGCGCATCAGGGGTTCCGCGTCTGCTGCACGGCCCGTCGCGTGCAGGAGGGTGGCAAGGTTGCTGAGCTGCGCGGCGACCTTGGGATGCTCGGGACCGAGGCCCTTCTCGAATACGGCAAGGGCGCGCCGGATGTGCGGCTCCGCCTCCGCTAGGCGGCCCGTCGCCTGGCAGATCTGACCGAGGTTGTTCCAGTCTCTCGCCACATCCGGGTGATCGGAGCCCAGGCACTTCTCATCGATTGCGAGGGCCCTCCGGGCGAATCGCTCGGCTTCTGCGGGCCGTTCCATGGCGAGCAGCATCACCGCCAAGTTGTTCAGGTCGCGAGCGACGTGCGGGTGTTCTTGCCCCAGGCTCGCCTCGTCGATCGACAAGGCGCGACGGTAGAGTGGCTCCGCCTCGGCCATGCGGTTCGTTGCGCGCAATAGAAGTCCCAGGTTGTTGAGCTGCGTGGCGAGCATCGGGTGAATCGGGCCGAAGCTCGCCTCGATGATCGTGAGCGCCCGGCGCATCATCGGCTCGGCCTCCGTCCATCGATTCGTCTCCTGGAGAAGCTGGGCGAGGTTGTTGAGGTCCCGGGCGACATCGGGGTGATCGCTCCCCAGCGCAGACTCGTCGATCGCCAGAGCGCGTCTGTACAGGGGCTCGGCCTGCGCGAGCCGGTTGGTCGTCTTCATCAGCAACGCGAGCCCGCCGAGCTGAGCAGCAACGCTGGGGTGATCGGATCCGCGATGCCCCTCGATCATGGCGAGGGCGCGGCGCGCCAGCGGTTCGGCCTCAGCCGCACGGTTCGTCTCTTGCAGCAAGCCCGCGAGGTTGCTCAGCAGCGTAGCCAGCTCCAGGTGGCCGGCGCCGGACGTCCGCTCAAGGATCGCGATGGCTCGCCGCATCAACGGCTCCGCCTCCGTCAGACGGCCTGTGGCTTGCAGTAGCGAGGCCATGTTGTTCAGCGCCGTCGCCGTTCCTGAGTGATCCGGCCCTTGGGTCTCCTCCTCCATCTGCACGGCCCGGCGCATCAGCGGCTCGGCTTCGTCGTAAAGGGCGGCGGTGTAGCAGAAGGAGGAGAGATGGTTGGCGGCTGTCGCCACCGACTGGGGCTCGTGCCGCCACTCCCGGGACCAATCCTCGAACCGGGCGGCGTAGGAGCGACCCATCGTCCGGCTCTCGCCGAGGTCGATCCAGTACGCCATCAGCTCCCGAGGATCCCGCGAGTGGAGCACGACGAACCGGTCGATCTCCAGCAGGCACTCGCGAAGGCGGCCCCGCGCTCCGAGCTTCTGGAGTAGCCAGGGCAGCTCATCGCTCGTGCGGGCAGTCACCGGCCGGGCGGCGAAGTCGTCCGCGAGCCGCGCACGCAGCTTCCTGGCCGCCCGCCCGGTGTTCACGAACGTCGCCTCCACGGCGTCGCGGAAGAAGTCGTGCCCGAAGTTCAGGATGCCGCTTCGGTCGACGAGCCCTTCCTCGATCGCCGCCCGAAGCGGCGCCCAGCTTGCGTGCGGAAGCTGGGGGAGCTGACTGGGCCGCAGCAATCGCAGGATCTCCGCCTCCGCCAGCCCGCGACGCGCAGCCCAGATCAAGCCGAGCGCGTCGCCGACGAGGCCCCGCCGATCGTGCTCGTAGTCATGCCGGTACCGGGAGAGCACCATGCGCAGCAGGGCAGGGATGTCCCCGGCGCCCAGGTAGTCGTTCAATCGGCGGTCGAGCCGCTCATGCGTTCCCGTGACGCGCAGCTCATCCAGCACGATCTTCAGGTAGAGCGGGTTGGCCGTGGCCGGCGCGCCGGCCAGTCGGTCGAGCTGAGTCAGATCCAGGCGTTTGCCGAAGCGCGCGAGGTAGGCGGCGGCAAGCCGGCGGCGCTCCTCCGTAGTGAGCGGCTCTAAGCGGAATGACGGCCATCCGCGCTTCCTGAGCGCGTCCTGGGCCGCGCCCGGCAGGGTGGAGACGAGAAGCCGCAGCGCGCCTGCGAAGGGACGGGCGGGGAGCCACGCGAGCCGGCTAGCGTGGTCAGCGTCGTCGAGCTGGTTCAGCGCATCGAGGGCCAAGATGCACCGCACGCCCCGGCGCTCCGCCTGGCTCCGCGCCTTCGTCAGCCAGACGGGGAAGTCCCGCCGGATCTCCTCCGGGGAGCGCGGCGGCTCTTCAGAATCCTCGGTCCAGCGCTTGATCTCCGCGATCAGGCGGCTCATCAGACGCACGTGGTCGCTGCTGTCCGCCGTGCTGCCGATGTAGTGCTGGACGATGAAGTCGTCGGGACGCTCGCCGCGCCGGCGGGCGATCCAGTTCGCCAGCAGCGCCGACTTGCCGCACCCCGGCTCTCCCATCAACACAAGCGGGTCGCCGTGACCGTCCGCGTGACGGTCGAGCGCCTCGATGGCGTCGGGACGACCGATGTACGTGCGGCGGCGGGTCATGGCGAACGCTTCGTGATCACGCGCCTGCCGGTCGATCCAGTCCGGCACATCCGCCAGCGGGAACTGGGCGTCGATCGCCGCCTCGAGATCCTCAAGGACCAGGGCCGCGAGCCGGCGCGGATCCGGATAGTCTTCGTGGAGCGGGATGGCTTTCTCGGCGCAGCTCTGCCGTATGCGGGCCTTCAAGGCGGTCTGCCTGCCGGCAGAGACCGAGTTCTCCGGAAGGAAATCGCGGCCGCGACCACGCGCGTAGCCGGGATCTCTGAAGTAGAAGAACGATCGGCGGGCCATCTCGGGCGCGTTGAGCACGCCATGGAGGATCTCCAGCTCCGTGACGCTCCTGCCGCGCAGGCCCTCTAACCAAGGTTGCTCCTCCCGAAGGTCGGCGGTAAGCGCATCTTCGCCCGGCACCCAGCCGTAACGCTCGCCGAGCAGACCGATGAAGAAGGGGCGGCAGGAGCGGATCTCATCGAGGCAGAGCCTGAGCGTCTCCCGGCGCGTGCTCTGCTCCTCGCTGATGCCCCAGCGCAGATCGACCTCCACCAGTTCGACCTGCCGCTCGCGGCAATGCTGCCGCAACTGCGGCCAAGTCTCGCGCATGAGGAGATCGCGCTCCTCGACCATGTCTCGAAACGTCGATGAAATGAATACGCGCGCACACCTGCTGGCGCTGCCGGCCGGCGCCTGGCTCGGTCGGGTCATTGGCCCCCCGGTCTGCTCAAGATCGAGGTGGTCACGAACCGTCGGTGATAGTGATGATTTCCACCGCATGGGTCCGTCTGAACATCGCACGCGAAGGTTAGCCGGGAGATGGATTCAAGTAAAGGATGGCTCTCGCCCGCGGCCTTGGGCGAAGGGGCTCCCGCCCGCTTGACGTCCTAGCTGTCACCATACGCCATCCGGTCTGCAGAGACCCACCCGTCCACGGTCGGTACGGCTTACCCTCGAGCGGAGGCGGGTACAGCCGACGCCGCAGAGATTCGCGAACGAATCGCCCGAAGCCTCGACATCGACCTGGTCGGGCCGGGGCGGGACGATTCATCCTGCCGATCCGAGGTCCCTTCCCAAGCCCCTTCCCGCTGGTGTCTGATCGGAATCTTCGCCCCTTCGGGCGCTGATGAGCGACAGCGCCGTGACGCGGACGCTCCCGAGGAGCCCGATCTGCCGCCGGAACCGAGAGCCGGGACGACATTGCGCCTCCGGATCCACCGCTAGCGCGCTGCGCTGGTCTCCTCTCGTCGATCGGTCTGAGCGTCTTTGTCCCGGAAGCTCTTGGCCGTCTTCATGCCACCGTGTGTTGGGGGGACTTCAGGGGCAAACCCGCAGACAAAGACGATCCCGACCGCTGGCTGAGAACGCCTCGCAAGGTCGCCATCGACCTGGATCTTACGCAGAAGGCGGCGAGGGCGACGAACGTCCAGGTCGCCGGCAGCGACGGGCTCACACTGGCTGTCGCGGCATGATCACTTGCACCTGACCTTACCCGGTCAGGCGCAAGTTCTGGCTGGGCAGCGGCACCGGCACCAGGTACCGCGCCAGGTGCTCGAAGTGCCCCGCGTCCTCAGGGTGGATCCGCGGGCCCGCGGGCATCGAGAACCCCGAGTGCACCCAGCCCAGCAGGGCGTTGCGGAACTCCTCCGAGAGACGCTCCTCCGGGCGCGGCGAAGACTCGCCGCGCCGCCTCTTAGGCGCAGCGCGGGAGCGGCCCCGGCAGCCGCCGCGTCTCCGCCGCCCGCGACGCGGCTTGTGGCCCCGCCGCTCATCCCCTATACTCGCTCGCCTTGTGCCCGGAAGGGGCGCCTCTTCCCGCGCCTCCGGGGCGCTCTCGCGTAAGGTCGCGGACGGGCACGGAGGGGGAACGGACCGGGAGCGGGCCCGCGGGTACGCCGCGGCGAACGGGCCAACGAGGTGGACCGATGGGCCAGGATCTCGGCTTCGCGCTGATCGGCTGCGGCAAGATCGCCGACAAGCATCTCCATGTCCTCTCCCACCTCCCGGGGGCGAGGCTGCTCGTCTGCTGCGACACTCGCAAGGAGCGCGCCGAGGCGCGGGCGGCCAAGGCGGGCGGCGGCGCGCGCGCCACGGACAGCGTCGCCGAGGCGCTGGCCTTCCCGGGGGTCGGCGCGGTGACCATCTGCACGCCGAGCGGCAGCCACGCCGATCTGGCCGTCGCCGCCGCGCGCGCGGGCAAGCACGTCTTCGTCGAGAAGCCGCTGGCGCTGACCCTCGACGAGGCCGACGCGATGATCGACGCCTGCGACGCCGCCGGGGTCAAGCTCTTCGTCGTCAAGCAGAACCGCTACAACCGGCCGGTCCAGGCGCTGCGCCGGGCCATCGACCAGGGCCGGCTGGGGCGCATCTTCATGGGCGGGGCGCGCGTGCTCTGGCATCGCGATCAGCGCTACTACGACAGCGAGGCCTGGCGCGGCACCTGGGCCCAGGACGGGGGCGTGATCACGAACCAGGCGAGCCACCACATCGATCTGCTGCTTTGGATGATGGGCGACGTGGTCAGCGTCTACGCCTGCGGCTCGCGCGTGCTGCACGAGATCGAGACCGAGGACACGGCGACGGTGCTCCTTCGCTTCCGCCACGGCGCCGCGGCCACGGTGCAGGCGACGACCTGCGTCCAGCCGCGCGACGTCGAGGGCTCGATTGCCCTCTTCGGCACGCGCGGGACGGTGGAGATCGGCGGCTTCGCCGCCAACGAGCTGCGCACCTGGATGTTCGACGAGGAGCGCCCCGAGGACCGCGCGATCCGCGACGAGTGGGGCTCGAACCCGCCCGACTTCGCCTACAATCACCTCGAGTTCTTCAAGGACGCGCTGCAGACGATCGGCGTCCAGCGGCGCGCGCTGATCGACGGGATCGAGGGACGCCGCAGCCTGGAAGTGATCCACGCCATCTACGAGTCGATGGAGACCGGAAAGGAAGTCACGCTGCGCTTCGAGCCGCGCATCCGCCGGCTGGGAGTGCGCCACCGCCAGGAGGAGAAGGGATGATCCCGCTGATCGACCTGAAGGCCCAGTACCGGGCCCTCAAGCCCGAGATCGACGCCGCCATCCAGGGGATTCTCGACAGCGCCGGCTTCATTGGCGGACCGCCGGTGGCCGAGTTCGAGCGCGCGTGGGCGCGCTACTGCGAGGCGCCGGCGGCGGTCGGCGTGGCCAACGGCACGGCGGCGCTCCACCTGGCGCTCTGCGAATCGGGCATCCGCCCCGGCGAAGAGGTCGTCACCGTCTCGCACACCTTCATCGCCACGGCCGAGGTCGCCCGCCAGTGCGGCGCCACGGTGAAGATGGTCGACATCGACCCGATCACCTACTGCATGGACCCGCAGGCGCTCGCCGCGGCGATCGGGCCGCGCACGCGCGTCGTCATCCCCGTGCACCTCTACGGCCATCCGGCGCCGATGGACGAGATCGGCGACATCTGCAGCCGGCAGGGACTCTTCGTCATCGAGGACGCC
>VGIY01000163.1 GCA_016867695.1 Candidatus Eiseniibacteriota bacterium
TGAGCATCGCCAGGCTCTCCTCGACCCAGACCGCCCACTCGCGCATGCGGGAAAGCCGGCGCTCGGGCGGCAGGCCGGCGACGGCGGGACCCGCTCCCGCCCTGGCGGCATCCGCCCTCTCGATCGCCGCCTCGGCCTGCTCGCGCCAGCGGGCGAAGCTCGCGCGCAGATCGACGAGCGCCTGCGCCGCATCGGCGCGTGCCTGCTCCTCGGCGGGAGAAGGGCGCACCAAACGCTCGAGGCGCTCCAGCTCCAAGGCCATCTCGGTCTGGCCGAGGAAGCAGCGCTCCGAGCGCTCGGCGATCTCGCGCACGGCGCTCGATTCCCGGCGCCAGTCCTGCTGAAGCAGCTTCTCCAGGCGCGCGAGTCCCTGCGCCGCGTCGCGCAGACTCTCGGCGCGGACGCGGAAGAAATCAAGCAATCGCCGCGTCTGCGGATGCGTGGCCCGCGCCCTGGGCCAGGCCAGCGGGTCGAGGCGCCCGACGACCGCGGCGTCGAGGACGGCGGCGATCTCGCGGCGCAGCGCCTCCAGCTCCTCCATCGCCTCGGCGCCGGAGAGATTCTGCTTCAACAGCACCTGCACGCGCCGCGACAGGTCGGCCACTTCCCAATCGCCGGCCGGAGGCGGTCCCTTGGTGAGCAGCCGGATCTGACCCGCGTCCATCAGGCGCAGCAGCCAGGCGACCGGCCGGGCGACGCGGTCCCCCATGTGGACGGCGAGGCCCGTCGCCAGCAGGAGCGCGGCCGCCAGCAGTCCGAGGAAGACGATCCCGGCGCGGGCGGTGGAGTGGGGGGCCAGCGTGTCGCCGGGCAGGCCGATCAGCAGCAGCCCTCCCAGGCCGAGCAGCAGGACGGGCACCAGGAAGGCGAGCAGCATCCTGGAGCGCAATCCCCCCCGCGCCGGGCGGGCGGGGCCCACGGGTCGACTGGACGGCATCAGGCTCTCCTGGCCGCGGGGCCGGCGCGCGCTCCGGAGGTGTCGCCGCAGGCCGCGGCGCGACCGGAGGTTCGGAAGGGCATCCTGCACGGAGGGAGGCGCTGCGGGGTGCATTCCGCATACACCCGCGGCGCGCGAGGCCAGGGCGGTGGGGCGTGCGCGGCGTGCGGCCCGCCTCTCGCCGATGGGTCGGCCGCACGCCCGCGCGGCGGGAAGCGGCCGTCCGGAGCGGGCTCGAGTCCCTGCGGGCCCGGGGAGACGGCTCCCCATGCTCCACGGACAGCGCTGCTTAGCCGATCGGCTCGTGTCCGCCACGCGCGGCGTGCGGCGGGCCCATCCGCACGTCCGCTGTGCGCGCACCGGCAGCCTGGTCCGCCGTGCCGGACAACTGGCACGACCGTTGCTGATGCTCCCTGTTCGGAACCCGCTACCCAAAAGCTTGCGATCGGGAGCGGCGAAGTGTCAACGGGATTCTCGCGGTCTCCCGCGCGCGGGCGCGGGCCCGGACCGGGCCAACAGCGTGGAGCGGCAGCATGCGGGCCCTCGACCAGTACCTCGACCTCAAGGGCGCGACGCGCGAGTTGAAGCCGACCTACCACTTCATGATGAAGTGCCTGCTCTACTCGCGCATGGAGACGGGGCTGATCTCCAACAGGGACTACTACGACGAGGACGTCAACGTCTACATCGCCCACCTGCTCAACTCGTTCATCGATCCCGCCTACATCAGGCGCTCGGGCAAGTATCTGTCGAAGTACGACACCGAGGTCTTCCAGCGGCTGGCCGATTCGCAGGACTCGCGCCTCAAGTACACGATCTACAAGACGAACGCCGACTTCCTGCTCGTCTCGCTGGGCATCTTCAACAACGCCAACGGGGCCGATCCGCTGGGCCGCGGCTCGGGCGCCGCTTCGCCCGAGCGGCGCCTGGTGACGCCGACCGAGGAGGCATACGTCGGGCGCGGCAAGACCTACTACCGCTTCGCCTACACCTACAGCCAGCAGATCCACAATCCCCACGCGGCGATCACCGAGGTGCTCGAGAAGCTGAGCATCGGCTTCGACAAGTACCTGCGCATCCTCGCCCACATGCGCGGCGAGTACCTGAACCTGATGGACCGCCTCTCGCGCGGGGAGATCTACCACCTGGAGCGCAGCATCGACGAGGCGCGCAAGCAGGAGGACGTCCACGCCCTCCAGGACCAGTTCCTGGACCTCTTCCTGGAGTGGAAGCGCACCGGCGATCAGAAGGTCAAGGAGAGAATCGGAAGAATCGTCGAGGCGATCAGGGCGCTCGACCCCGGCTTCTCGTTCGAGTTTCCCCAAGAGCCCGGAGGCGCGTGCTAGGGCCGGAACCCCCTGTGCGGCGTCCTCGGGGCGCCGGACCGGCTCGCGCGCGCGCGCACTCCCCGCTCCTTCCTCCGGAGCCCCCGCCCCCGGCCGCGCGGCCAGGCCGCGACGCGTCGGGGGCGGGCGCTGCGTCCGCGCCTCCGCCGCTGGCGCGCAGACGGCGGTCCGCAGCGCGCCTCAGCTCCGCCTACCCGAGCCCGCCTACCCCAGCTTGTAGTTCGGCGCTTCCTTGGTGATGGCCACGTCGTGCGGATGGCTCTCCAGCAGCCCCGCCTGCGTGACGCGGATGAAGCGCGCCTCGCGGCGCAGCTCGTCGATCGAGCGGGCGCCGCAGTAGCCCATCCCGGCGCGCACGCCTCCGATCAGCTGGAAGACGACATCGCCGACGCGGCCGCGGTAGGGGATCCGCCCCTCGACGCCCTCGGCGACGAGCTTCTGCGTCTCGGTGACGTCGCCCTGGGAGTAGCGGTCGCGCGCCCCCTCGCGCTGCATCGCGCCCATCGAGCCCATGCCGCGGTAGGTCTTGTAGGAGCGGCCCTGGTAGAGGATCGTCTCCCCCGGGCTCTCCTCGGTGCCCGCCAGCAGGCTGCCGACCATGACCGCGCCGGCGCCCGCGCCGAGCGCCTTGACGATGTCGCCCGAGTACTTGATCCCGCCGTCGCCGACGACGCGCACGCCGTGGCGGTCCGCCTCGGCGGCGCAGTCGAGAATCGCCGTGAACTGGGGCACACCCACGCCGGCGACGACGCGCGTCGTGCAGATCGCCCCGGGCCCCATGCCGACCTTGACCACGCTCGCCCCGGCGCGGGCCAGGTCGCGCACCCCCTCGGCGGTGGCGACGTTGCCGGCGATGATCGGCGTCGACGGGAAGCGGCGGCGCAGGCGCTCGAGCGCCGCCAGCACGTTCGCCGTGTGCCCGTGGGCGCTGTCGATGGCCAGGGCGTCGGCGCCCTTGCGCACGACCTCCTCGCCGCGCTCGATCGCCGCGTCGCCCACGCCCACCGCCGCGGCCACCAGCAGGCGCCCCGGCTCGTCCTTGGCGGCGGCGGGGAAGGCGATGCGCTTCATGATGTCCTTGACCGTGATCAGCCCGCGCAGGCGAAAGTCGGCGTCGACCACCGGCAGCTTCTCGATGCGGTGCTCGTGGAGGATCTTCTTGGCCTCCTCGAGACTCGTCCCGATCGGCGCGGTGACCAGGTTCTCGCGGGTCATGACCTCGCGGATCAGCAGCGTGTGATCGCGGATGAAGCGCAGGTCACGGTTGGTGAGGATCCCGACCAGGCGTCCTTCCTCGGTGATCGGCACGCCCGAGATCCGGTAGGTCTGCATGACCTCGAGGGCGCGGCCGATCGGCAGGTCGGGGGCCAGCGTCACCGGATCGGAGATCATGCCCGACTCCGAGCGCTTGACCTTGTCGATCTCGGCGGCCTGCTCGGCGATCGACTGGTTGCGGTGGATGACCCCCAGCCCGCCCTCGCGCGCCAGGGCGATGGCCATGCGCGACTCGGTCACGGTGTCCATGGCGGCGCTGAGCAGCGGGATGTTCAGGCGGATGCCGGGGCAGAGATCGACCGTCGTGTCGACTTCGCCCGGCAGGACCTCGGACTTGCGCGGCAGCAGGAGCACATCGTCGTAGGCGAGTCCCTCCCGCTCGATCCGAGATGCCATGGCCCCTCCTTGCCGGCCGCCCGCGTCCGGCCCCTGCACAAGGGGGGCCGCGGCTGCCCGCCGCCGCCCCCCGCGCCGTCGCCGCCCCCCCCGGTCGGGCGCTACTCGTCCGTGTCGTCCTCGCCCGGCCCGCGCCACTCCCGGGGAGCCTCCCGCTCCGCGGGGCGCTCGGCGTCCCGCGGCCGCACGACGAGGCCCTCCCGGGGGGAGAAGTAGTAGTTCACGCCGACGCGCAGGTCGGCGAAGAGGTCGTCGCCGCCGAGCGTGACCGGGAAGTTCTCGCCATGGACGCTGAGCATGTAGTGCGCCGTCGAGGTGATCGTGCAGGTGACATGGCCGCTGAGGTGGAACTCGCTGCCGAGGCCGAGGTAGGCGCCCGGCTCGACCGCGTGCAGCTTCCGGCCCGTCTCGGGGTCGCGAAGGAACCGGCTGTTCTGCCGGCGGGCCCACACATAGGCGCCGCCGCCGACGCAGAGCGACAGCGTCGTGCCGCCCACATCCGTCAGGCGGCGCTCGATGCCGATCGTCGTCGGGATCACCGAGGTCACCGTGTCGTCGCTGTCGGCGTAGCTGTTCCAGCCGTAGCCGGTCTCGATCGCGACCAGGTGTCTCGTGTTCACGCGATAGCGGAAGACCGCCTTGCCGATGGGGCGGACCTGCGCGGCGGAGCCCTCTTCGTAGGTCCAGGAGCTCGCCCCCGAGGCCCCGCCGGGCGGCGCGATCGGCTCCCGGAAGCGCCGCGCGTCGGCGTCGGCGAACCAGCGCATGGCGCCCAGGCTGACGCCGAAGCTGCCGAAGCCGTTCAGCTCGGAGCCGATCGCGGCCCCGCCGGCCGACGGCAGCAGGAGCAGGAGCGAGAGACCCGCCAGCGCCCGCAACCCTTTCATGCCCTCTTCCCCTCTTCATCCTTCGTCAGCCGATCCGGAAGGGACCGGATCGAGAGGACGCGGACAGCATTGCTCGGCTCCGCGAAGTCATCGCCAGCGCGTAAGTTGCCGCACTATAGCGACCGTCCCTGACGGTGTCAAGGCGCCCGGCGCCCTGCTCGATCACGCCCGCGGGGGGATCGGCGCCGGAAAAACCTCCTTGCCCGCGGGCGGGTCATACCGCTACCGTCCCTCCGCTCGGGCGGCGTAGCTCAGCTGGTCAGAGCAGCGGAATCATAATCCGCGTGTCCGGGGTTCGAATCCCTGCGCCGCCAAGCCCTCCCCTTGCTCGCTCCCTCACTCGGCCGCGGCGGCCGTGACTCCATTCCCGGGGGCCGTTTCCAGGCACAGGGCCCCGGCGTCCTTGATGTCGAGCTGCGGCGCGCCGCGATAGTCATCCCAGGATAGTCCGCAAACGAGATCCACGGTAGCCCCCGCGCTCAGACCGGCGATGCCCGCCCCGCCCCAGTAGACGCCGCGCAGTCCGCCGGGCAGGCCCACTTCCAGGTGATCCCGGCGGCCGGCCGCCCCGAAGGCGCGCGTGCTCCTCAGGCGCTGGCCGCGCATCACGAACCGCGGAGCGGGGTTGCCGATCCCATGCGGCTCGAGCTGCGCCAGCGCGCGCACGAGCTCGGGCGTCACCAGTTCGGGCGGGAGCTCGAGGTCGGCCCTCTCCACGCGCTCGAAGAGCGCCGGCGGCAGTCCCTGGGCCACGGCCTCGAGGCGGACGCCGAACGCCTCCAGGTTCGCCGCCCGCACCGTCACCCCCGCGGCCTGGGCGTGACCGCCCCAGCGCTCGAGGAGGTCGGCGCACTCGCCGAGCGCGGCGTGGAGATCGAAGCCGGGGATCGAGCGGCCGGACCCGACCGCCAGGCCCTGCTCCTCGAAGAGCTGCAGGAAGAACGCCGGCCGGTGGAAGTCGCGCGCGACGCGCTGAGCGAGGATGCCGTTGAGGCCCAGCGGGTAGTCGCGGCCGGAGAAGACGAGCGTCCGGCGCTCGCCCGGATCGAGCGACTCGGCGGCGAGGCGGTCGACGAGCTGCTCGACCTGCTGCTGGCGCCGGCGATTCAGTTGATCGAGCTGGTTCGCCAGGCGGTCGATCTCGTTGGGCTCCTCGGCCAGGAGCAGGTCGAGCGCGATGCGCGCCTCGGCCACCCGCGCCGCGGCGTTTAGGCGCGGCGCGATCTGGAAACCGATGTGTCCGGGGGTCAGTCTG
>VGIY01000164.1 GCA_016867695.1 Candidatus Eiseniibacteriota bacterium
CGTGCCTCCGCCCGGCGCGGTGTAGGTGGCGCTCGCCTCTTTCCAGTAGACCCGCTCGATGCGCCAGGAACCGTGCAGCGAGACCCTGGCGCCCAGCATCGCCTGAACACCGCCGCCGAAGGCGGCCCCCGGGCCTTCCGTCTTGTATGTGAATCGTCCCCTCCGGGATTCGAGCGAGTAGCCGCCCAGGCCGCCGAAGAGGTAGGGGCGCGTCCCGTGTCCGGCGCGGAACAGGAAGACGGCGTCGATCGTGCCGCCGCCGAAGCGCAGGTCGATGCCCGCGTCGTTGGTCGCGTGATCGGCCGCGGCTCCGTAGAGGCGCAGCATGAACCCGGGTGTGATCAGGTACCCCGCCTGGAAGCCGGCGCCCGGCGCGGTCTCGTCGACGATGATCTCGACGGCATCGTCGTTCTCGCCGATCGTGCTCCAGACGCCGTCCAGCCCGACGAGCCAACGACCCTGCTGCGCCGGCGCCGCGCCCACGGCGATCAGGAGGGGAAGAAGCAGGACGCCGAGACGACTGCGGAACTTCGACCTGGGACTCATGGGACACCTCCTCGCCCGTCCGGGGCGCGCCGCCCCCCCGTGCGCGGCGCTCGCCGCCGCGGAGGAGGAGGGTTCGCCGAAACCCTTGCGGACCAAGGGTAATCTGCACACTGGGTCTCGGCCCGGCGAGCCGCTCGATCGATGCCTCATCGTATGGGCTCGCGCGCACGCGGGTCAACGCACATCGGCGGGCAACGGCGACTCCGCCGCGGCGGCGGCGAGCGCGAACGGCGCTCGCGCTAGTTCGCTTCGTCCCCGCGCCGGTCGACCTCGTCGCCGCCTGGTCGCGGGTCGAGCGGGCGGCCGTCCTCGCCGAGCAGCCGTTCGCGGACGATAAGGCAGCGGGCCAGCTCCTCGGCCGACCAGGCGAAGATCTCGCGCAGGAGCGGAAGGGGCCCGAGCACATGCCCGTCGCGCTCCTGGAGGAGCAGCCGCGCCTCGAGGATGACGCGCGCGTTCGCTTCGCGGGAGCGGAGTTCGCCTCCGCGGTGCTCGCCTTCATGGCGCTCGCCGGCGCCGGGCTCGCCGGCGAGCCAGGCCATCGCCGCGACGCAGCGGCGGAGATCGATCGTGCGCCTGCGCCCCTTGGAGGGCTTGCCGTAGGGCAGAGCGCCGGCGGCGTGGAACTGCTCCAGCCGCCCCTCGCGCCTCGCCCGGGCGGCCAGATCGGCGGGGATCTCGACGCGGTAGAGGGCGGCGGCGGCCGCCGCCGCCAGGCTCGCCGCGCGCGCGGCGGCGGGACGCGCCTCGAAGAACTCGAGCCCGCGCGGCGCCAGCGCGTTCAGGCCGGCGAGATCCTCGGCCCCCGGAGCGCGCCACAGGTAGAGGTCGACCAGCTCGCGCTCGCCGGCCACGCCCAGCGGGAGCGGCGGGCCGTAGGCGATGCGCGGGTGGGGGCGATGGCCCTGGGAGAAGGCCAGCGGCCAGCGGGCCATGCGCAGCAGCCGGGCCAGGAGGCGGCCCGTCTCCAGGTGGGCGATGAAGCGCAGCGGCCCGGTCTTGCGATAGCCCAGCCGGATGCGCAGGGGTAGGCCGTCGGGTCCCGAGCCCTCTCCCTCTCCGATCGTGCCGGCCCGCCCCTGCCCGTCATCCCCCTCCGCGCTCTCCCGCCGCGGGCCGCTGGCGATCGCGCTCGCCCCGGCGAGCCCCAGTCTCTCCGCCAGCCCGCGCGCCAGCTCGCGCCACGCCTCCTCGTCGGGCGGCGCGGCGATCCTGCGGTCCTGCGGCCCTCCCAGGCCGCACATCGTGCAGGCGCCGTCGCGGCAGTCGGGCGTCGACTCCCCGCGCAGCGCGCGCTCGCGCTCGCGCCGCAGCCAGCTCTTGCGCACGCCGAGGTCGATGTGGTCCCAGGGCAGGGGCAGGTCGGGATCCCGCGCGCCCGTGTGGAGCTCCGGGTCGACCCCGCACTCCGCGAGCGCGCGCTCCCAGCGCCCGACCGAGAAGTGCTCGCTCCAGCCCTCGAAGCGCCCGCCCGCGGCCCACACCCGGCGGATCAGCGTCCCGCAGCGGCGATCGCCGCGGGCGAGGAGAGCCTCGACCCACGAGGGTTCGACGGCATGGGTCTTCACCTCCGACCAGGGCGTCGACAGCCGGGCGCGCAGGAAGTCCATCCTCGCCCGCAGCTCGGCGCGGTCTGCGAAGGGCTCCCACTGGAAGGGGGTCTGCGCCTTGGGCACGAAGGCGCCGACGCTCACCGTCACGCGCGGGCCGGCCGCGCGCGCTCGACCGAGCGGCCGCAGCCTCTCGACCAGCGCCGCCAGGCCCTCGATGTCGTCGCGGGTCTCCGTCGGCAGGCCGACCATGAAGTAGAGCTTCACCCGCCGCCAGCCGCGCTCGTAGGCGGCGGCGACCGCCTGCAGCAGGTCCTCGTCGCGGATGCCCTTGTTGATCACATCGCGCAGCCGCTGCGTGCCCGCCTCGGGAGCGAAGGTCAGGCCGGTCTTGCGCGCGCGGGCGACGAGCCCGGCCAGCTCCACGCCGAAGGAGTCGGCGCGCAGCGAGGAGAAGCTGATCCCGGTGCGCGCCGGCGCGAGAGCGTCCATCAGCGCGCGGGCCAGCGGCTCGATCTGCGAGTAGTCGGCGCTGGAGAGCGAGGAGAGGCTGATCTCGTCCCATCCCGTGGCCGCCAGCCCGTCGGCGACGAGGTCGACGAGCGTGCGCGGGCTGCGTTCGCGCAGCGGCCTGTAGAAGATGCCCGCCTGGCAGAAGCGGCAACCGTGGGTGCAGCCGCGCTGGATCTCGAGCGTCAGGCGGTCCTGGACCGCCTCGATCAGCGGGACGACCGGGGCGCGCGGGTAGGGCGCCGCGTCGAGGTCGGCGACGTGGACGCGGCGCACGGGCATCGGCACATCGGCCCGCGGCTCCACGCCGACCTGGCGGCCGCCGCAATAGCGCGGGGCGTAGAAGCCCGGCGCGTAGACGCCCGGGATGCGGGTGAGCGCCAGCAGGCGCTGCGCGCGCGTGCGGCCGCGCAGCTCGAGCAGCCGCCGGCTGATCTCGGGCGCCGCCTCCTCGCCGTCGCCGATCAGGAAGAAGTCGACGAAGTCGGCCAGCGGCTCGGGGTTTCCGGTGCAGGGCCCGCCGGCGGCGATCAGCGGATCCTCTTCGCCGCGCGCCGCGCTCTCCAGGGGGATGCCCGCCAGATCGAGGAGGTTGAGGATGTTCGTGGCCAGGAGCTCGTAGGGCCAGGAGAAGCCGAGCAGATCGAAGTCGCGCGCCGGCCGGCGGCTCTCGAGGCCGAAGAGGGGCAGGCGCGCGTCGCGCAGCCGCTGCTCCATGTCGATCCAGGGGGCGAAGGCCCGCTCGGCGTGGCTGTGTGGATCGCGGTTGAGGATGTCGTAGAGGATACGCAGCCCGAGGTGGCTCATCCCCAGCTCGTAGGTGTCGGGAAGGATCAGCAGCCAGCGCGTGCGCTCCTCTCGCCAGTCGCCGTAGCGGGCGTGGATCTCCCCGTTCAGATAGCGCGCCGGCTTCTCGACCAGCGGCAGGAGCGCCTCTATCGCCTCGGCCAGCCGCATCAGCGGAAGAACTCGACGCCCAGCCGGATCTGGAGCATCCAGGGGATGTCGTAGTGCTCGGCCACCTTGGCGCGCGCGGCGTACAGGTCGCGGCCGGCCGCGGGCACGGCGTCGAGCGCGCATCCGGGCAAGTCGGCGCAGCCGTCGTCGTCGGGCTGACCGGTGGCGCGGTGGACGGCGACCGCGTTGGCGATGCCCAGCAGGTTCAGCACCTCGACGCGCAGCGTGAGGGCGCGCCGCGCGGCGAGCCAGCGCCGCTGCAGGGCGGCGTCGATCCTGAAGCGGGCGGGCATGCGCTGCCCGTTGCGCGGGAAGCCCGCCAGCGGCCGCTCCCAGGCGGGATCCGCCGGGCCTCGGCCCGCGCCGCTCGTTCCCGGCGCGAGCTCGGCCGGATGGACCAGCGTCTGGGTGAAGGGACGGCCGCTCTCGTAGGCGAGGAGCGCGCCGAGCGTCCAGTCGGCTCCCAGGAAGGGCAGGTCGGCGGGACGGACGAGCGCCAGGCTGAGCGCGTGCGTGCGGTCGGCGTTGGCCGGGCGGTACTCGCTGCGCTGCACCGCCGCGCCGTTGGCCACCCACTCGTCGAGGATCCCGCCCAGCGGCGTGGCGTAGCCCTCGCTGTCGTACTCGCCCTGCACCCGGTCGGGGTGAAGCCAGCGCAGATCGAGCAGCACCGGCTCGCAGCGATCGCTCTCGATGCGCGCCAGGTCGTAGGAGAGCCTCGTCCAGAAGGCTCCCCCGGGATCGCCCGCTTCGGCCTCGAAGTGCAGGCCGCGGCGGCGAAGCGTGGCGCCGTTCTCGTAGACCGGCACGGCCGCGGAGAAGAGCCCGGTCGCCCCGTCGAGGTCCGCGCTCGTCGTCGTCAACGCGTCGGTGATGCGGCCGGCGTGGCCGGCGAGCGCGAGTCGCAGCCGCCGCCCGGCGACGGATAGCGGCAGGGCGCATCCGATCTCGGCGCCCTGCTCGCGCTCCGGCCGAAGCGCCGGGTTGCCCATGACGCCCTCCGGGCGGACCTGGCGGAGGTAGGCGCGCGGGCCGTAGAGCGCCTCCAGCGGAGGCGGGAGGGCCTGCTGGAAGAGCAGGCCCCACCAGCGGAACCCGCGCGGCGCGCCGCCGCCGAGTCCGAGATAGGCCTCGGGCACGAGCGACGGGGAGGTGCCGGCGAGATCCTCGGGATCGAGGCGGGCGTCGCCGCCGAAGGGCCGGCGGATGTCGGCGAGCGCCGAGTCCCCCGAGGCGAAGGTGAGCGCGCCGGCCGAGAAGCGCCCGCGCAAGGCTCCCAGCCGCGCGCGGGCGGTGACGGCGGCGCGGCTAGTGAAGGCGCGGCCCGGCGGGGTGAAGGCGTCCGACGCCTCGCCCTTCTCCGGATCGTAGCCGACGACCAGCGCGCGCTGGGCGATGGCCGGGCCGGTGTCGGCCTGGATCTCCGTGGGCGAGTAGTGGTCGAAGCGCCGGTAGGTCTGGCGCGCCGCGGAGAGGGAGAGGGCGAGGTGCGTCTCGCGCCCGGCGGCGTGGGCGAGCCGCAGCCGGCCCGCCGCCTCCGTGGAACGCTTCCACTGGTAGTAGTCGAACACGTGCGCGTCGACGAGCGCCTCCGGGTCGTCGCCCTGCCAGTAGAGACCGCTCTCGTCCGCGCCCGCGTTGCCCGCCGGCTGGTAGTACTCGCGCACATCGCCGCGGAGCAGGCCGTCGCCGAGCGAGTTCTGCCAGCTCGAGAGCTCCAGCGTCGCCGCCGCCCGCGTGCGCGGCCCCAGCCGCAGCGTCGCCGTCGTGCTGGATCGCAACGCGGCCAGATCCTCCGTCGGCGCGTGCTCGCTGTTGAAGCGGTAGATCTCGAGGAAGTGGTCGTGCCTCTCGCCCCGCGCCTCGAAGTGGCTGCTCAGACCCCAGGCGGCCCCGCCGGCCGCCCCGGGGCCCTGCGCCTCGACGGCGGTCGCGGCGATCGCGCCCGGAGCGGCCGGGCCCAGCTCGAGCGCGCCGGCCAGATCGATCGCGCGGGCGCCGTTGTGGGGCAGGACGCGGTCCCTCGCCGCGCGCGGATCCGCGCTGCGCGCCCCCGTGTATCGCGCCCAGGCCTCGGCGCGCGCCTCGACTCCGCCCGGGCGCAAGCGGGGCAGCCGCGCGCTCAAGGCGCCCTCGAGCGCCTCGGGCGAGCGCGCCTCGAGGCCCGCGGCGATCATGCCGCCGGCGCGGTCGCGGCCGAACCAGACCCGCGAGGGGCTCTCCGCCGCCGGGCCGGGCGACCAGGCGACGAACGCCGCGCCGGAGCCGGGACCGAGCGCCGGCTCGAGCTCGCGCCGTTCGGACGCCAAGTCGAGCGGCGCGCCCTCGACGGTCGCTCCCGGGCGCCAGCGCTCGCTCGTGCCGAGCGCGTCGATTTGCCTCGAGACGCTGCCCGGAAGCCGGGCCGTGAGCGCCGCCGGGAGGAGCAGCAGCGCGCCGCGGCCGTCGCCGTGGCCGGCGCTCGCCCGCGGCGGTCCCGCGGCGGGATCGATCTCGACGAGCGTCGTCAAGTCGTCCCAGACG
>VGIY01000165.1 GCA_016867695.1 Candidatus Eiseniibacteriota bacterium
CCCGCCGACGATGTAGGCGATCTGGCTGCCGAGGAACTTCATCCGGGCAGTCTACAGCGGCCTGACAGCCGCCGCCAACGCCTGTCGCGCGCCCGCATGGCAAGCCTCGCGGCCTGGTGCGCCTGGATTCCCCGCCGCGCCCGGAGGCGGCGGCCGAGGGGCGCCCGCTGGAGAGCCCGTTCCCTCCGTGCGCTCCGGTGTCGCCCCCGCCGCTCCCTTCGAGAGTGGACAGGACGCTGAATCCGGTTGCCCTTGCCTCGCTCGGCGCCGCTGGCATGATCCCGGCATGAGGGCGCCGCCGGGGGAGCGCCGGGCATGACGAAGGCATGGAGGAGGGAGGGGATACGGCCATGAAGAGGAGCGTTGCCTGGAAGGCGTTGGTGGGGATGCTGCTGCTACTCCCGGTACCGCTGGCCGGGTTCGGCTGCGGAGGGAAGGACAAGACTTCCACTCCGGGGGACGGCGAGGCCCCCACGGTCGTCGCCTTCAGCCTGGCGGACAGCGCGACCGGGATCGGCCTCGTGACGCCCATCACCGTGACCTTCTCCGGGGACATGGATGAGGCGAGCGTCGTCACCGGAGCCATCGTCCTGGAAGGGCGCCCTGCGGGCGGGCACGTCCGCTACGACGCATTGACTCGCAGCGCGACCTTCACCCCGGACACGCTCTATCTTCCGGAGACTTGGCAGCGGCTCTCCGTGTCCGGCGCCACGGATCTGGACGGAAACGCCGTTCTGCCCGCCCAGCTCCGCTTCCGGACCGGGCCGCTCGACTGCGTGCATCTGGCCGATCCGCACGAGCCCAACGAGGAGATCGCCGCCGCGGCCTGGCTGGAGGCCGGCGGCGTCTATCGCAGCCTGACCGTCTGCGAGCAGGAGATCGACACCTACGCCTTCACGCTGGCCGATCCGGCCGACATCACCGCGGCCACGACCGTCCGTCATGCCCACGCCGATGCCGCGGGCTACGCCGGCTGGCAGATCCACTTCATGAATGCGAATCGCCAGTACTACGCTACGCTCGGCACGAGCGCGGTGCCCGGGGAGCACACGTACCACTACTCCTTCCTGCCGGGCACCTACTACCTCGAGATCTTCAGCAGCTACGGCGTCGACCCGGGAGAGTTCGTCCTCTACGACCTCGAGCTGAGGGTCGGCGAGCCCTGCGAGGACGACGCCTACGAGGACAACGACTTCCCCCACGAGGCTTCCCTGATCGCCCCCGGGGTGCACACCGGATTGCGCGGGTGCCACGTCGACGCCGACTACTACCGGGTCGCCGTGCGCGCCGGGGAGACGCTCGCGCTGACCGTCGACGCGACCGTCCCGGCGGGGGCGTGGGCTCACCGCCGCGTGGAGCTGGCGGTGCCCGGGGCCTCGACGGTCACGTACAGCGGCAGCGAGAACCCCGTCGCCGTTCAAGCGATCGCGGCGCGGGATGGGGAGGCGGTCGTCTGCGTCCGCTTCTGGGTGGACGGAGTCGCCTACTCGATGGAGGTCCAGGTGACGGCCAGCCCTTGAGACGGCGGCCGGGCGGGAGGAGGAGGCGCCGCGCCCTACTCCCCGCACTCCCTCCCGAAGCAGGCGGCGAAGGTCACGAAGTCGGCCAGCGAGGCCAGCCCGTCGTTGTTGTAGTCGGCGCAGGGCAGGCCCGAGCCGCCGAACCCGGCGCCGAAGAGGACGAAGTCGGCGAGCCCCACCCTGCCGTCGGCGTCCTGATCGGGGCTCAGGATGCGGTCGTAATGCCGGATGACGACCGAGTTGCCGAGGATCCGCAACGCCGCCGGGCCGTCCGGCGAGCAGCCGCCGATCGCTAGATTGAAGCTTGCCTGCCCATGCTCGTCGGTGCTTCCCGTCAGGACCGCCCCCGGACAGACGGTGTGGCCGGAGGCGTTGAGGAGCACGACCTCCACCCAGACGCCGGGCAGCGGCTGGCCGAACCGGCGGATCGTCACGGTGAAAGCGGTCTGATCGGGGCCGGCACCGCCGGGTCCGTGCGGGCAGGTGAGCACGCCGCCGTAGGCATCGCACGGCTCGACGGTGCACTCGTCGGGGTCGGGGACATCGGAGGCGTACGCGCCGCCGGCGGGCGCCAGGAAGGCGACGCACAGGAAGGCGATGATTCGGCACATGACCGACTCTCCTCTCATAGTGTCCTCGCCAGCCACTCCCGGATCCGCCGCAGGCGCTCGAGCCGGTTCTGCGGCCGGCCGCCGCGCGAGAGCCCGTGCGACTCGCCCTCGAAGCGCAGCATCTCCACCGGCTTGCCCTGCACGCGCAGGTAGGTGAAGAGCTCCTCGGACTGGGCGATCGGGCAGCGCAGATCCTGATCGCTGTGAATGATCAGCAGCGGCGTGCGCGTGCGGGCCGCGTACAGGTTGGGCGAGTCGCGCAGGTAGTCGCCGGGCCGCTCCCAGGGCGCCGCGCCGCGCGCGTAGAAGCGATAGAACCCGAGATCGGAAGCGCCCGCCTGGGTCAGCATGTTGCCCACTTGCCGCTCGGTAATCGCGGTCCTGAAGCGGTTCGTGCGGCCGACGATCCAGGTGGTCATGAATCCGCCGTAGCTGCCGCCCATCACCGCCATGCGCCGGCGGTCGACGTAGGGCAGACCGGCGGCGACATCGGCGACCATCATCAAGTCGGCGTAGTCGAGCTGCCCCCAGCGGTTCTCGATGCAGTTCATGAAGCGCAGGCCGTAGCCGCTGCTGCCTCGCGGGTTCGCGTAGACGACCACGTACCCCTGCGCGGCGAGGAAGTGCATCTCGTGGAAGAAGGTGTAGCCGAACTGGGCCATCGGCCCGCCATGGATGTTGAGCACGAGCGGATAGCGCCGGCCGGCGCGCAGTCCGGGGGGCTTGAGGATCCAGCCATGGATCGCCGCGCCGCCGTTGCCGCGCCCGGTGAACATGCGCTCCTCGGGCTCGGTCAGCGCCAGCCGGCCGAAGAGGGGGGCGTTCAGCCGGGTCAGGCGGCGCGGCGGCTCGCCTCGGCCGAGCGTCAGGGTGTAGAGGTCGCCGGCGTCCTGCATCGTGGCTGCCGCGACCGCGGCCCGGCCGTCGGCCGGGCGGAGCGAGACGCCGAGGACATTGACCCGCCCGCCGAACTCGAGCCGCAGCGGGCCCCCCTCCGCCGGGAGGGAGTGGAGCGTGCAGGCGCCGCACTCGTTGACCAGGATCGCCAGGCGCTCGCCGCGGCCCTCGCGGAACGGCAGGATCACCTCGGCGCTGGAGTTCGCCGTGTCGCTGAGGACGTGGTTGCTCGGCCATTGGTCGAGCGCCGGCGTGAGATCCCGGGGCGCGCCGCCGCGGGCGGAGATGCGGTAGACGTGGCGCGGATGACGGAGCCACTCGCCGCGGCCGCCGTAGTGGCCGATGTAGTACAGGTGCCGGCCGTCGAGCGACCAGGCGGGCGCGGCGACGGGCCCGTAGCGGCGGGTCAGCCGGCGCAGGTCGCGGCCGTCGGCGGAGACGACGAAGAGGTCGCTGTTGTCGACGTCCAGTTCGGCGTCGGGGCGCCGGTTGGAGGTGAAGGCGACCGAGCGTCCGTCGGGGCTCCAGGCGGCGCCGGCGTCGTCGCTTTCGCCGCGCGTCAGCTGCGTCACGCGGCCCGAGGGAAAGGCGGCCTTGTAGATGTGCCAGGCGTCCGCGGGCCAGAACCCCTCGCCGTCGAGCTTGTAGCGCAGCCGCGTGATGTAGCGCGCGGTCGGCCGGAGCTTGCGCCGCTCGGGGTCGACCCTCGGGTCGCGGCGGTGAAGGAAGAGGATCGCCCGGCCGTTCGGCGCCCAGCGCAGGTCGCGCACGCCGCCGCCGGCGAGCCTCGTCAACGGCCAGGCCTCGCCGCCGCTCATCGGCAGGACCCAGATCTGGGGGATCTCGTCAGCGCGGCGCGAGACGAAGGCCAGGTGCCGTCCGTCGGGGCTCCAGCAGGGCTCCGCGTCGAGCCCGTCGCCGCGCGTCAGCCGGCGCGGGCGCCCCCCGCGCGCAGGCACGAGATGGAGGTGCGAGCGGTAGCGGTTGCCGCGCGCGTCCGCGGTCTTGAGCGCGTAGGCGATCGACGCGCCGTCCGGGGAGAGGGCCGCGGCGGTCGGGATCCGCAGGTCGAGCAGGTCCTGGGCGGTGATCCTGCGGCGGCGGGGCATCGACCGATCCTCCCGGGTCCGGGTGTCGTCTCCGGGGGCTCCCCGGCGATCAGCGCAGGCGGACCAGCCGCACGCGCTCGTTCAGCGCGCCGCTGCGCGCCTCCAGCCAGTAGGCGCCCGCGGGAAGCGGCTCGCCGCGCGCGCCCCGGCCGTCCCACTCGATCCCGGGGGCCGGCCAGCCTCCCGCCGGCGCGCGCCAGCGGCGCTGCAGCCGGCCCTCGGCGTCGTAGAGGTCGAGCGCCGCCGGCGAGACCCCGCCCGGGCCGCCGTGCCAGGCGATGCGCACCGGCCCCGACGCCGGATTGGGCGCCGGCAGGAGCTGCAGGCGCCCGGGCCCCGACCCGCCGGCGCGCGGGTCCAGGCAGACCAGCCCCGCCGCGGCGTCCTGATCCTCGAAGGCGCGGATGACGTTCAGGTGGTCCGCGGAGCACCACTCGCGCACGCCGTCGCGGTCGAGATCGGTGTCCGCCCAGGCGACGAGCGTGCCCACCTCGCTCGTCTGGTCCCAGCTCCAGGCGACCTGGAACTGCTGGCTTCCCGGGTCCCACTCGTAGATGCGGGCGTAGGGATGGAACTCCATCACGATCTCGTCGAGCCCGTCGCCGTCGGCGTCCAGTCCATAGGAGGGCTGGTGGCCGGCGTACCCGTGGTACTCGTGGAAGACGTGGGCCACGGCGAAGGTGTTGTCCCCCGTCGGCCGGAGCAGCTGGTAGCGGTAGCCGTGGGTGAAGGAGGAGTGCCCGAGGAGGGCGTGCAGCGTCCCGCATGGCAGCGGGCGCAGCGCGATCGCGTGCGAGCCGGGATAGGGATCGCCCACCTGGCCGCGGTAGAAGAGCCCGCCCGCGCCGACCGCCGGGTCGAACTCGAAGAGCCCGTAGCCGGTGTTGTTGCCGGTGATGAACTCGACGCGGCCGTCCCCGTCGAAGTCCCCCGCCGCCGTGTGCCCGTAGGTTCCCGCCGGAGCGGCGATGTCGGCGCGCACGACGAAGAGGTCCGCGGGGCGATCGTAGTCGACCAGCATGGCCCGCGCCGTCCCGGACAGCGAGCCCGGCGCAAGGAAGATCTCCAGATCGGAGTCGTCGTCGACGTCGATGGCCACCGGGAAGAAGACGAGCTTCATGCCCGGCAGCGTGATCCGCGCGCGCAGCGCCCAGTCGGGCGCCGAGTGGATGTCCAGGTAGCCGTCGCCGCCCATGCCCGGATCCCCGCGCTGGAGGACGAGCTCGATGTGGCCGTCGCCGTCGAGATCGGCCGCGATCCAGGGCAGGCCGTAGGCGATGGGCAGGAGCGTCTCGGTGCGGTTCAGGCCCGCGTCGATCGTGTGGCGGGTGACGCCGTTGCGGGGGTAGTCCTCGACGTAGATATGCGTGACGGAGAAGAAGTCGTCGGCGTGGACCGAGAAGTAGGCGCCGGACGCGCCGAACTCGACCAGCGTCTCGTAGTCGGCCCGATCGGCCTGGGCGACGGCCGCCGCTCCGAGGAAGGCGGCGAGCCCGCACGCGCAGGGCAGGAACGCGGACAGGGCGGCGCGACGGGCCGGGGAGAGGGGGTTGTGGGACGGCATCAGGGGCCTCCTCCGGTGGCGGGTGGCGAGGGCCGGGGGCTGCCGCGGAGAACGGCCGTGGTGGCCACGACAGCACGGCAGCATTGTAGCACTTCGCCGGGGGCGGAGGGTACTAGCGGCGGCATCTGTGCGGCAGCCAAGGGGAAACCCCTGCGCTAGCCGATTCGCTCGCTCTGGCCGGCGTCGCTCTGACCGGTTGGCCCCGCCGGGATCCCGCGCTAGAATCCCGCCCGGGCGCCCGCCGCTCGCCCCGCCAGGTGCCGGCGGCGAGCGAGGCGGGGCGGCGGATCATCCGGCTTCATGAGGAGGTGCCGTGAGCGCGAAGGGCAACTCGTCCTGTTCGGGGATCGCCCT
>VGIY01000166.1 GCA_016867695.1 Candidatus Eiseniibacteriota bacterium
GTCGAGCCGTCGATGACGATCGCGTTGCCCGCCGCCTGCGCGGGCGTCGCCAGGGCGCCCAGGACCAGGGCCGCCAGGCCCAGCCAGGTGAAAACCGACTGTCTCATCGGGACCCTCCTCGATTGGGTTCGCCTGCCTCGGGGGTGCGTTCGGCCGGCGCGGATGCCCGACCGCGACTCCCCAGATTCGAGGGAAGGTACCCGGGGCGCGTGAGCGCCGGGTTAGGAATCCGCAAGTTCATGGCGAGCGGCCCGAGTTGTGCAGGGCAGGACGATGCCGAAGGTGCTCCCCCGCCCAGGCGCGCTGTCTACGGTCACCCGTCCGCCGTGGGCCAGGACGATGTGCTTGACGATCGCCAGTCCCAGACCTGTGCCCCCCAGCTCCCTGCCGCGCGAGCGGTCGACGCGGAAGAAGCGCTCGAAGATCCGCTCGTGGAAGCGCTGGTCGATGCCGCACCCCTGGTCGTTGACCGTGATCAGGACCTCACCGCCGTGCGCGGCGGCCGACACGCGCACCGGCCCCCCGGAAGCGCTGTACTTCACGGCGTTGTCGATCAGGTTGGCGACCGCGTTCTCGAGCAGCGGAGGATTGATCCGCGCCTCGAGCTCGGGCGGGCAGTCGAACTCGATCTCGATCCCCTTCTCCCGCGCCCCGGCCTGGCACGCCTGCACGGCGCCCGCCAGGACCATCTCGATCGACCCGGGCTCCAGCTCGAGCCCCCCGCGGCCCGCCTCCTCCTCGATGCGCGACAGGCGCAGCAGGTCCTCGATGATCGCCTCGGTCCGCCCGGCCTGGCGGGCGAGGATCGACAGGAAGCGCTCCGCGGCCTCGGGATCGGCGATCGCCCCGGAGGCGAGCGTTTCGACCGCCCCCTGGATCGCCGTCACGGGCGTCTTGAGCTCGTGCGAGACATTGGCCACGAAGTCGCTCCGCATCCGCTCGAGCTGGCGCAGCCGGCTGACGTCGTGCAGCACGAGCAGCGCCCCGATCTCCCGCTCCTCCCGGTCGCGCAGGATCGCGCCCCGCACCTCGAGGTGGCGCTCGCCCTCGCCGTGGAGGACGACGTCCCCCTCGACCGGCTCGGCGGATCCGAGCGCCCGCTCGATCAGCGCCTGCAGGGGGGGATTGCGCAGGAGTTCGTGGACCGGCCGTCCGGCGGCCTCCTCGGCGGAGACGCTCAGGATGCGCGCGGCCGCCGCGTTCATCGTCACGACGCGCTGCTCGAGATCGACGGCCAGGATGCCCTCGGTCATGCTGCGCAGGATCGTCTCCAGCTCGTTGCGCTGGCGGGTGACGAGGTCCAGCCGCTCCCGGAGCTGGGCGGCCATGCGGTCCATCGACTCGGCCAGCCCGCGCGCCTCGGTCAGTCCGGGCTGCGCCAGCCGCCGGCTGAAGTCTCCCCGGGAGAGCCGCTCCGCCCCGTCGCGCAGCGCCTCCAGGGGGCGGCTGATCCGCCGCGCGAGGGCCAGGCTCAGGAGCGCCAGCAGGGCGGCCAGCACCCCGCTTCCCCCCAGCAGGCCGATGTTGAGCGCCCGCAGCGTCTCCTGGACCGCCGACAGCGGCAGCGCGGTGCGGACGACCGCGGCCACATGGTCTCCCGTCTGGCGCGACTGGAGCACGGGGACGGCGACATAGAGCATGCTGCGCCGCAGCGTCTCGCTGCGCCGGATCGCCGCGCCCGTCTCGCCCTGCAGGACCTGCCCGACCTCGGCCCGGTCGGCGGCTCCATGGCGTTCCATCAGCCGCGGGTCCTCGTGGGAATCGCCCAGCACCAGGCCGTCGGGGCGGATGACCGTGATGCGCATGCCGATCGCGCTCCCCCAGGCCTTGCAGAGGCTGTCGACCTCGGCGTACGCGCCGTCCGGCAGCAGGGTAGCCACCTGGCCGGCCACGAGCTGGGCATGCGCGGCGAGTCCCGCCTTCGTCTCCTCCATGTAGAAGCGCTGCACGCTGCGATTCGACAGCCAGGTCACGCCGGCCATCACGACGAGGAGGAGCAGGGCGTGGGAGAGGAAGAGCTGCCAGAAGAGCCGCTGCGGCCGCATGCGCCTAGTCCCGGAAGCGATAGCCGACGCCGCGCACCGTCTCGATGTAGCGGCCCGCCTCGCCGAGCTTCTTGCGCAGGCCGACGATCTGCACGTCGACCGCCCGGTCGGTGACGACGTAGTCCTCGCCCCGCACGGCGTTGACGATCTGGTAGCGCGTGAACACCCATCCCGGGCGCCCGGCCAGGAGCTGCAGCAGGCGGAATTCGGTGAAGGTCAGCTCCACGCGCTTGCCGCCGACCAGGACCTCGTGCCGCCCCGGGTGGATCTCGATGCCGTGGATGCGCAGGATGCTGTCCTTCTCGACCGGCGCCGCGGCGCGACGGCGCAGGACGGTGCGGATGCGGGCCACGAGGACCTTGGGGGTGAAGGGCTTGGTGATGTAGTCGTCCGCGCCCAGCTCCAGCCCGGCGACGATGTCGGCCTCCTCGCCCTTGGCGGTCAGCATGACGATCGGCGTCATGGCGGTCGGCGGCTGGCGGCGCAGCGTCCGGCAGACCTCCAGACCGTCGATGCCGGGCAGCATCAGGTCGAGCAGGACCAGGTCGGGCTGCTCGTCGCGCGCCAGACGCAGCGCCTCCTCGCCCGTACGCGCGCAGGCGGCCGTGAAGCCCTCCTTGAGGAGGTTGTACTCGATCAGCTGCAGGATGTCCTCTTCATCTTCGACGATGAGGATGTGCGCCTCGGCCATCGGCTTGCTCCTTGCTCGGGAAACCCGAGTGTGCCCCGAGGTATCGCCGATGCGCACGCCGCGCCGCGTGAGATCCGGGTGAGAATCGTGTGAGGCGTATCCCGCGTCCATGGTTCACCGCGTCGTCAGCAGCACGCTCGCCCCGGCGGAGTCGATGGGCCCGAGCGCGTAGCGGGACAGGGCCGCCGGGACGAGACAGCTCGTGCCGGCGGGCAGCGCCTCCCGCCGGCCGCCACCCTCGATCACAGCACCTCCCCGCTCGACATACAAGACCTGGAACCCGCGTTCGTCGGGGGAGATCTCCACCATCCCGGACGGCTCCAGCTTGAGGACCCGGAAGTGGGGAGAGCTGTGCACCTCCAGGAACCGTCCTCCGCCGGGCCCCCGGACCTCCCGCCGCGGAGGGCGCGGCGGGCCGACCTGGGCGTCGCCGCCCGGCCAGCGGATGACGGACAGGGCCTCCTCGATGTGCAGCGGCCGCGAGGTCCCGTCGGGGGCGCGACGGTCCCAGTCGTGGACGCGCAAGGTCGTGTCGGAGTTGAGCTGGACCTCGTAGAGGAAGCAGCCGGCGTCGATCGCGTGGACGCATCCGCCGGGGATGAAGATCGCCTCTCCGGGGTCGATCGGCCACGCCTGCAGGAGGGGCTCCAGACGGCGCTCGGCCAGCGCCGCCGCGAAGCGCCCCCGGTCGACCCCGGCGCGCAGCCCGGCGTAGAGGCGCGCGCGGCCGGCGCCCGGCAGGGAGTACCAGAGCTCGCTCTTCGGCTCCCCGCCGTGCGACCGCGCCCAATCCTCAGTCGGGTGCACCTGCAGGCTGGTCCTCTCCCGCGCGTCGAGCAGCTTGAAGAGCAGGGGGAACCGCTCCGCCGGAGGCCCCGGACCGATGAGGTCCGCGCCCAGGTCGCGCACGAGGTCGGCGAGAGAGCGGCCGGCGAGCGGCCCGTTGCGCAGGATCGACATGCCCTCGGGCCGATCCGAGATCTCCCAGGACTCGGCCCGGACGCCGGAGCCGGGCTGCCGGCCGAGGCAGCGCGCGAACCGGTCGCCGCCCCAGGGATAGGGTTTGTAGACCGGCTCGAAGAGGTAGGGATAGAGCTCGCGCTCCTTGGTCATGCACCCCCCGGATCGACGCCGGGGCCCATGGTGCACGCCTCGGGGCCCGGCGACAACCGGAAGGTCGAGACCCTCCGGGGGAAGGGAGTCCGTGACGGGTCACCCGGAAGGCCGGGGGACGCTCGCGTCGACCGGAGCGGGCTCAGAAGCCGGACAGGATGCGGTCGTCCTCGTCGAAGGGGATCACCTCCTCGGGAGCGGCGCGCGTTCCCGCCCGCGACGGCCGCCCTCCGGGGATGACCCGCGGCGTCCAGTCGGAGCGCGCCGCCTGTCCCCCCCAAGCCGTGCCGGCGGGCTCCTGCGGCGCCTGGCGCTCTCCACCGATGAGGCGCATCAGGTCGGCGACCAGGCCGCGCAGTTGCTCCGCCTGGGCGTTCAGCTCCTGCGCCGCCGAGGCCGACTCCTCGGCCGTGGCCGCGTTCTGCTGCGTGACCGAGTCCATCTGGCCGACGGCGCCGTTGATCTGCTCGAGCCCCTGCGACTGCTCGCGCGAGGCGGCGGCGATCTCGGCCACGTGATGGTGGACCATCTTGGCCGTGGCGGCGATCGACTCGAACGCCGTCGCCGTCTCGGCGGCCACGCCGACGCCCCGCTCCGAGTTCGAGATCGAGTCCTCGATCAGCGCGGCGGTCTCCCGGGCGGCGTCTCCCGCCCGCCGCGCCAGGTGGCGCACCTCCTCGGCGACGACGGCGAAGCCCCGTCCCGCCTCGCCCGCGCGTGCCGCCTCGACGGCGGCGTTGAGCGCCAGCAGGTTGGTCTGGAAGGCGATCTCGTCGATCGTCTTGACGATGCGCGCCGTCTCGTGAGAGGAGCGCTTGATCTCGAGGATGGCCTGGGAGAGCCGCTCCATCGCCTCCTGCCCGCTGGCCAGCAGCCGCACGCTCTCCTCGACCTCGCCATTGGCCTCGGTCGCACCGAGGGCGTTGCGCTTGGTCATGGCCGAGATCTCCTCGAGCGAGCTCGAGGTCTCCTGGATGGAGGAAGCCTGATCGCTCGAGCCGCGGGCCAGCGACTGGCTCGAAGCGGAGACCTGGCGCGAGGCGGCGGCGACCTGGGCCGCGCCCTCGGCCAGCGCCACCGCGACGCGGCGGAAGACGCGGGTGATGTCCCGCTCGATCAGCAGACCCAGGCCGATCACGCCGGCCACGCAGATCGCCAGCGCCACGAGCGTGAGCAGCCGCAGGAAGCCCATCTCGCCGGCCGCCGCCGCCGCCCCCTCGGCCGCCTCGCGGGCGCGCAGCGCCACGAGCCGCTCCAGCAGCGCCAGGACCTCGCCCTGGGCGGGCAGGCACTCGCCCGCCCACAGCTCGCGCGCCGCCTGCGGCCCCGCCCTGCGCTCCAAAGCGAAGAAGCGATCGCCGGCCGAGCGCCAGCGCTCCCAGACCGGCACGAACTCGGCCCAGAGGAGCGCCTCTTCGGCGCCTCGCTCGAGCCCCTGATACCCGGTCCAGGCCTCCTGGATGCGCGCCCGCGCGGCGGCGACGGCGTCGCCCTGGCGCGCCCGCAGCTCCTCCGCCGCCACGGGATCGACGAGAGCGCGCTGCGCGGCGGCGATCGCCTCCGCTCCCGCCCGGATCTGCAGCAGGCCGGTGACTCCGGGGATGCGCGCCAGGGCGATCTCCTCGACGGCGTTTCGGCCGCGGGTCACGCCGAAGGAGCCGATCCCGCCCAGGGCCAGGGTGACGATCGCCAGCAGCAGGCAGGAGATCGTCAGCTTGCGCCCGATGGTCCAATGACGATGCATGGCTCACTCTCCTCGCCGGCCCCTCCGGCCGTGCGCGTGCTCGCCGAGCTCAGGCCGCCTTGCGTTCTTCCCGCGCGCCCCGCTCCCGGCTCAACTCCCGCTCGCGGATCCGATGCCGCGTGATGAGCAGCCGTTCACGATCGCCCGCGGCGGACTCCTCCAGCGCCAGGAGGAGCGCCTCGAGCAGCTCGCGCGCGCCCACGGGCTTGGTCAGATAGGCGGCGATGCCGGAGGCCCGGCAGCGGGCCGCGTCGCCGCGCACCCCCGCGGCGGTCAGCACGACCACCGTCACGGGGCCCTCTCCCTGAAGCTCGCGCAGCTGGCGGGCGAGCTCGAAGACGTCGACTCCGGGCAACTGGGCGTCGATCAGGATCAGGCGGAAGGGGCGCCCGTCGCCCGGCGCCAGCGTCGCCTCCCGGAGCGCCTGGCGCCAGTCGGGCGCCTCCGTCACC
>VGIY01000167.1 GCA_016867695.1 Candidatus Eiseniibacteriota bacterium
CTACGTGGCGTGGATGCGGGCCGGCCCCGAGGTCGGGACCTGCTCGCTCACTCTGATCCGCTGAGAGGCCGGGCGCCGCGCTCCGAGCCGCACGGGCAAGCCGGCGCGGGTCCGGCGGCGCTCTCAGGGCCGCACGGGCAAACCCGCGCGAACCCGATTCCCGCATCCGGGGCAGCGCCGCCATCCGCCCCGGAAGCCCGGCCTGCCGCCTCTCGAATGCCGCCTCTCGAATGCCGCCTCTCGAATGCCGCCTCGAACGGCCTTGCCTCCCGCATGGAGACTGCCCATCCTTTCGCGATGAGCCTCGAGGCCGACATCGTCGTCGTCGGCGGCGGCATCGTCGGCGTGGCCACGACGGCGGCGCTGGCGGGGGCCCTGGAAGGGGATGCCGACGCGGAGGCCGGCCGCGCCCACGCATCCGCCGCAGGCCCCGGGATGGCCGCGCCGCGAGGGTCCGCGGGAACGGGGCGCGTGCTCCTGCTCGAGGCCGAGGAGCGTCTCGCCGCCCACCAGACGGGCCACAACAGCGGCGTCGTCCACTCGGGCCTCTACTACCGGCCCGGCTCGCTCAAGGCCCGCACCTGCGCCGCCGGGCGCGAGGCGCTGGTCCGCTTCTGCGCCGTCCACGGCATCCCGCTCGAGCGCTGCGGCAAGGTCGTCGTCGCCACCAGGGAACGCGAGCTGCCCGCGCTGGACGAGCTCGAGCGGCGCGGGCGAGCCAACGGCCTGCGGGGCCTGCGCCGGCTCCTTCCCGCGGAGATCCGCGCCCGCGAGCCCCACGCCGCCGGCATCGCCGGCCTGCTCGTGGAGGAGACGGGCGTCGTCGACTACGGCGCGGTGACGGCCAGGCTGGCGGAACTGGCCCGCGCGCGCGGGGCGACGATCCTGCTCGGAGCGCGCCTGCTGCGGGCGCGGCGCGAAGCATCGGGCCTCTCGCTCGAGACCGCGTCGGGCCGGGTCCGCTGCCGCCTGCTCGTCAATTGCGCCGGGCTCCAGGCCGACCGCGTCGCCCGCATGTGCGGCGTCGATCCGGGCCTGCGCATCGTTCCCTTCCGCGGCGAGTACTACGCGCTCGTCCCCGGGCGCCGCGATCTCGTGCGGCACTTGATCTACCCGGTCCCCGATCCCGCCCTGCCCTTCCTCGGCGTGCACTTCACCCGCCGCATCGACGGGCGGGTCGAGGCGGGACCGAACGCCGTCCTGGCGCTGAAGCGAGAGGGCTACGCGAAGTCGAGCTTCGCCGCCGCCGACGCCTGGGAGACGCTCGCCTACGCCGGCTTCCGGCGCCTGGCGGCCCGCTTCTGGCGCTCGGGGCTGGGGGAATGGCGGCGGTCGCAGTGCAAGCGCGGCTTCGCCGCCGCTCTGCAGCGCCTCGTGCCGGAAGTCCGGCCGGGCGACCTCGTCCCCGCTCACGCCGGCGTGCGCGCCCAGGCCGTCTCTCCCGCCGGCGAGCTCATCGACGACTTCCGCATCGTGGAGTCCGGGGGGATGATCCACGTCCTCAACGCGCCCTCACCCGCGGCCACCGCCGCGCTCGATATCGGAGCGCGCATCGCCGACCTGGCCCGCCGGCGCCTGGCCGGCTAGCGGCCGTCGCGTTCCCGATCGAGCGCCTGCCAGCCGGAGAGGATCTCGCGGATCGCCCGCGACACGATCCGCAGCACGCCCTCGGCGAAGCGCTCGCAGCTCTCGGGCGCGAGGCGCGCGAGGTCGACCGTCTCGCCGGCCTGGTCATAGGTGAGCACCGGGCGGGGCGCCGGATAGGCCTTCACCCCCTTGAGGACGGCGTAGGAGGGCACCGGTCCGCGGGGGAAGTCGGCCGCCAGATCGGGACGCAACCCGGCGAGCAGGCCCAGTTCGTCGACGGCCGCGTGGCCCAGCCCTTCGGCGCCGAAGATCTCTTCCGCCAGCGCCTGCGCCTCGAACCACCACTCGATCACCGCCGTGTAGAGTCCGTGGGCCTCGAAGAGCCTCGCGGCGCCCGCCTGCAGCGCTTCGAGGTTGCCGCCGTGGCCGTCGATGACGAAGAGGTAACGCAGGCCGTTGCGCCGCAGCGAGGCGCCCAGCTCGACCAGAAACCCCTCGAGGCAGGCGGCGGAAACGCCGCACGACCCCGGGTAGGCCAGCAGCGAGCGGGTGACGCCGTAGGGCATCGGCGGCAGCCAGGGCATGTCCAGCTCGTCGGCCAGACGCCGGCAGAGCGCCTCGGGGATGTAGTTGTCGGTGCCGAGCGGGGCGCCGTCGTGGGCCTCGACCGTGCCGATCGGCAGGAGCGCCGCGGTGAAACGGCGCCGGGCGTGCTCGTGGGTGGAGAGGCGCTGCCAGTCCATTCGACATCCCTCCTCGTCCCCGCCGCGGGGCTAGAGCCGAAGATCCTCGGCGCGGGCGGCGTACAGGTAGGTGTCATGCTCCTGCTCGAAGAAGGCGAAGCCCGCCTCCCGGTAGGGGGCGAGGGCCTGGCCCTCCGGCAGCATCGTGTGCATGCACTCGAGTCCCTGGAGCCGGGCGTGGCGCACGGCCCGGGCCAGGCAGGCGCGCGAGATCTTCCCGCCGGGCGCCCGGCGCCAGCAGATCTCGAGGCACTTCGGGTACTTGCCGTTGCGGGCGATCAGCACCTGGTCCCCCTCCGCCTCGAGGGTCAACGCGCCGGGGAAGTGCCTGCCCCTGTCGGGCACGCCGGGCGGCACGAAGAACCAGTCGTTGACGAGGAGGTCCTGCACATCGGGAATGCCGGGCACGGCGCGCACGCCCTCGTCGTCGACGCCCGCGAGCGCCGCCGCGGCGGGCGCCAGCTCCTCGAGCTCGAGATGGGTGAAGGTCGCGACCCGGCGGAACCCCGATGCCTCGCTGATGCGGATCGACCCGTGATTGCTGAAGTAGGTCGAGAAGAGGAACTCGCGGAAGCCCATCTCGAGCGCCCGGCGCACGACGTGCGCCGACATCAGGCGTCCCAGACCCCGGCCCTGCAGCGCCGGGTCGACGCGCAGCGCCTCGAGCCAGACGCGCCGCTCGTCGAGCGGCAGCAGGCGCCCGCAGCCCGCCAGGCGCCCGCCGACGAAGAGGCCGCCGAAGTAGGTCTCCTCGCTGCGCACCCAGGCGTCGAAGACGTGCGGGAGGTAGTCGTGCCCTTCCCAGATGCCCGCGGCGATCGCCAGCAGCGGCTCGCGATCCTCCGGGCGCAGGCGGCGGAATTCGATGCCGTCGCCGGTCGAGTCGTCAGGTTCGTTCGCGTCCATGCGTGTCGTGCCCACACCCCCCAGGCGCCGCGCCCGGTCTGCCGCCTCCTCGATCCTAGTTCGCCAGGACGAGCTTGTGCGCCGCGGACCCCGCCCCGTCCAGGCGCAGCAGGTAGACGCCTGCCGGCAGCCTTCCGCCGGCGGCGTCGAGCCCGTCCCAGTTCAGTCGGGCGTCGAAGCCCGCGCCCGCCGGCCTCCAGGCGGGCTCCAGGAGCCGCAGCAGCCGGCCCTGCGCGTCCAGGATCCTCACCGGCGCCCCTGCCGGCGGGTCCGCGCCCCGCCAGGTCAAGCGCATCGCCGCGCCCGCCCCCGCCGCCACCGGGTTGGGCAGGCGCCAGCCGATCGCGGCCGCCGCCGGCCGCGCCACGCCGGCGCCGCCCGAGAGATAGCCGGCGTAGGCGTCCTGGTGGAAGTTGCGGATGTCGGTCCAGATCGGCGTCGGCCGCCCGTTCCACGAGGTCACGCCGATGTACTCGCCGAGGAGTCCCGCGCGCGACGGCTCGACCGAGGGCACCGGCCCGTCGCCGGCGGCTCCGACCGCGCCTGCCGGCCCGCCGGTTCCGCTCTCGGACCCCGCGTCCAAGGGACCAGCCAGCGCGGCGTACTGGGGATCGGAGGCGACGCCGCTCACCTGCACGTTCGGCTCCCAGGTGGCGCCGCCGTCGAACGACTGGGTCAGCACGCAGTGATAGGTCCGGTTCTGCGGATCGTGCCGGCGGTCCAGGAAGACCACCGTGACGACGCCGAGGTTGTCCACGACCAGCCAGGGGAGGAACTGGTCCCGGCCGTTGTTGACCGGATCGTCGTTGACGCGCACGGGCGTCGTCCACGAGACGCCCTGGTCGTCGCTGCTCGTGACCCAGATGTCGAAGTCCCCGTATCCGGCGCGCCGATCCATGAAGGCGACATAGACGCGCCCGCGGTAGGGCCCCGTCGAGATGTCGGCGTCCATGTGGGGCGAGCCGTAGGCGTTGATGCCCCCGTTGAGCACCGTCGAGGCGGTGTAGACGGTCGTCACCTGCCGGTCGGTCCCGAAGCTCGATCCCCCGTCGGTCGAGACGTCGAACATGATCGCGGCGGGCGAGTAGCGGGTCCAGGCGACGTAGAGCTCCCCCTGCGGGCCGACGACCGGGATGGGGAACTGCACGCCGTTCTGGTCGCTGACGGTGACGGTCGGATCCCACAGCCAGCCGCCGTTCGTCGAGCGGCGCATGAGGATCTGCGTCGTGTAGAAGCGCGTCCAGACGACGTAGAGGTTGTCCGCGTGCGGGCTGTCGGTGCGGTCGCAGGCGATGAACTCCTTGTCCTCGAACACGTTCGGCACGCCGTTGATCACCTCCATCGGCGGGCCCCAGCTCACGCCCCCGTTCGTCGACTTGTAGACGTAGAAGCCGTTCGGGCTGCTTGTGTTGGTGAAGGAGAGGACGATGGCGTAGAAGTTGCCGTGCCTGTCGGCGGTCACGCCCGGATCGCTCTGGTAGGGGTAGTTCGGCTCGACGAACAGACCGCCGTCGGTCCAGGTCGCGCCGCCGTCGAAGGTGTAGCCCCAGGCCACCTGCCGGTAGCCCAGCCGGAAGTCCCGCCACACAGCGACCATGTTGTTCGCATCGGTCGGGTTGATCGCCACCTGCTCCTCGTTCTGGAGCTCCGTGGTCGTGTCGCTGTTGAGGCGGATGTTCAGCCACTCGTCCTGCGCCCGCGCCCGAGGCGCGAGGGCCACGGTCAGGCACAGGAATGCCAGCAGGGCGAGGCCGGCGCCGAGGCGGCGCCCGGCGGCGGGGGGCGGGGAGGAACGATGCGCGCGCTCGACCATGGTGTCGCTCCTTGCGGCTGCGGAGTCCGGGAAACCCGCTCGGGGGGCCTGCGGGCCGCTTGCGGATGATTGTCTCACAGCCTGGGGAGGCCGATCCAGGCCATGATTCGACCGCGGCGGGCGGATCGGGATCTCGAGTCTTCCCTGAGTCCATCCCTCAGCACGGTCGGCGGTCGCCTGAAGGCCACTGCCACTCAAGACGGTTGCCCCGGGCCGCCCGTGCCCTATCCTCTCCGCCGAGGAGGCCCGGGGATGAAAGCCCAGACGATGGATGGCTGCGCATCGGTTCGCCTGCTGGTCTTCGCCGAGGACGACGAGGTGCTTCCCGAGTTGACCGCCTATGCCCGTAGCGAGGGGATCGGCGCCGCGCACTTCACCGGCATCGGCGCCTTCAGCGGCGCCACGCTCGGGCACTTCGATCCGGCAACGCGCGTCTACGGCGAGATCGTCATCGACCGGCAGGTCGAGGTCATCGCCTTGACCGGCAACATCGGCCTCCACGACGGGGCGCCTCGCGTGCACGCGCACGCGCTCGTCGGCCTGCCCGACGGATCGACGCGCGCCGGGCACCTCGTCGCCGCCCGCGTGCGCCCGACGCTCGAGCTGTTCGTCACGGTGCTGCCGGGGGAGATCCGGCGGAGGATGGACGAGGCGAGCGGCCTGCCCCTGATCAATCCGGACTGACAGCCGGCGCGCTCGCCGCGGGCTCGCCCCGGATCAATCGACGATCACGAGGCTCGTGGAGGTCCCCCGCCCGCCGGCAATCAGCCGCGCGCGATAGGCGCCCGCGGCGCATCGCTCCGGCGCCGGGCGCCACCAGCGCGAATGGCGGCCCGCCGGGAGCGGGCCGAGAAGGATCCGCTCCACGCAGCGCCCCGACGCGTCGAACACCTCCACCCGGGCCGCAGCCGGCTCCGGCAGTTCGAGCGCGAACAGGAGGCCGCCGCGCGCCGGACTCGGCCCGGCGGCGAG
>VGIY01000168.1 GCA_016867695.1 Candidatus Eiseniibacteriota bacterium
CAGGACGAGCGCGAGCAGGCGCTGCAGCTCGTCATCTTCCTGGCCGGCTTCTCCTTCCTGGTCTACGAGGTCTCCTGGCAGCGCCTGCTCGCGCTCGTCCTGGGGTCGACGGTGACGGCGTCGACGCTGGTGCTGGCCGCGTTCATGGCCGGGCTCGGCGCGGGGGCCTACGCGTGGAGCCGAGCGCCGGGCGCCCGGCGCGACGCGCGCCGGCTGCTGGGGCTGCTGCTGGCGGGCGTGGGGGGATCGAGCGCGCTCGGCTACGGGCTCGTGAACCAGGCGCTGCCCCTTGTCCAGACGGCGCTCGCCGCGCGGGGCGTCGCCGCCGGGCCCGCGGAGGCGATCGTCTTCGCGCTCGCCGCGTGTATCCTTCTGGCGCCGACCTTCCTGATGGGGGGCGTCTTCCCGCTCGTGGCCGGGCTAGCGGTCCGGTCCGGCGACTCCATCGGGCGATCTCTCGGCCGCCTCTACGCGCTCGAGACTCTCGGCAGCGCGCTCGGCGGCCTGGCCGCGGGGTTCATCCTGCTGGGCGCGCTGGGCCAGCGGGCCACGCTGGGACTGGCCGTGGCCCTCGACCTGGCCCTCGCCGCCTGGCTGCTCGCCCGACGCGGGCCGGCGGCTGCGGGACCGGGGCGCGAAGCCCCGGCGGCCGTCCCCGCCGCGTCGGGCGGGCCGGGAGCGCGGGCCGCCGCGCTCGTCGCGGCCTTCGCCTGCGGCTTCTGCATCCTGGCCCTGCAGGTCCTCTGGTTGCGCGTTCTGCGCATCTACCTGACGAACACGAGCTACACCTTCGCGCTCGTCTCCTCCCTCGCCATCCTGGGGGCCTTCGCCGGCAGCGCCTACTACGCGCGTCGCGGGACGGGCAAGGCGGATCCCGTGCGCGCGCTGGCCGTCGCCCTCCTGGCGCTCGCCGTCAGCGCCGGCGCGGGGTGGTTGCTGCTCGTCCGCATGCCCCAGATACTCATGTTCCCCTTCGAGTCGCTGCTCGCCGATCCCATGCTTCGCGTGCTCGGCATCCCGCTGGCGGCGTCTCTGCTGATCGTCGTTCCCCCCGCCGCCTGCTCGGGCTTCGTCTTCCCGCTGGCCTGTCGCCTGGTGATCGCGGACCGGGCGCGCGTCGGCCGCGGCGCGGGCCTCGTGCTCATGGTGAACACGGCCGGGGCCGTGCTCGGGCCGCCGGCGGCGGCGTTCCTCCTGCTGCCCGCCCTCGGCGCCGTGCGCGCGGCGCTGCTTCTCCTCGTCCTGATCGCCTCGGCGGCCTTCTACGCGCTCACGCGCGGCGGCGGGCGGGCGCCGGCCCGGATGCGGGCGGCCGCCGGGGCGGGCGCGATCGCGCTCCTGGCGCTCGTGCTCTTCCTGCCGAGCATCCGGATCCTGCCGCCCTCCTTCATCCGCCTCGATCGCGAGATCCTCTTCTATCGCGAGTCGGTGGAGGGAACGCTGGCCGTGGGGCGGGACCGGGTGCCCGGGGGGACCAAGCACACCTATGTGAACAACAGCGCCGTGATCGGCTCCTCCTACGACGCCGTCAAGGTCGTCAAGATGGTCGGCTACCTGCCCTACCTGCTGGGGCTCGACTGCCGCGAGGTGCTGGTGATCGGCTTCGGCATCGGCGTGACCACCTCGGCCATCGCCTCGCTGCCCGCGGTCGAGTCGATCGAGTGCGCCGAACTGGTGGCGGGCCTGGCCGAGGCCTCGGTCCACTACCGCGACCTGAATCGCGACGTGGCCGGCGATCCCCGGCTGAGGATCATCGAGGGCGACGGCCGCCACTACCTGCAGCGAACCGGGAAGCGCTACGACCTGATCTCCTGCGACCCGACGCACCCGATCCTCGGCTCGGGCAACCTGTACACGCGCGACTACTTCGATCTCTGCCGCCGGCGCCTGAACGCCGGGGGCATGGTCTCGCAGTACCTGCCGCTGCACAAGCTGGGGCCGAGGGAGTTCCTGGGGATCCTGAGCACCTTCGAGGCGGTCTTCCCGCACTGCGCGGTGTGGCTCGGTCATTCCCACGCCGTGTTGCTCGGCGCGCCGGAGCCTCTGCGCTTCGACTTCCCCGAGTGGTCGCGGCGGGCGGCCGCGCTGGCCGGGGACGAGCGCTTCCACCACGATCCCTATCACCTGGCGGCCACGCTCATGCTCACCGGCGAGGGCATTCGGGCGCTCGCGCCCCGAGGCTGGATCCACAGCGACGACAGGTCCTACACCGAGTTCTTCGCCCCGCGCTGCCTGGATCCGGGCAACGCCGCCGCGAACCTGCGCCTGCTGATCGAGTCGCGCGCCGATCCCGGCGCCCTGTTCTCCGGCGTCCCGGAGCCGGAGCGCATGGCCCGCTATGTCCAGGGCAGCCGCTGGCTGGCCGAGACCTTCTTCCACCTGCTGAGCGGCGACCCGCGGAGCGCCCACCAGGCGCTGCGCCGCGCCTACCAGGTCAATCCCGAGGATCGCGAGCTGCCCTTCCTGATGCAGCTCCACTTCCCGCCAGCCCCCCGGTCGGGGACCGGCTCCGCCACGCCCGGCGCCGGGGGCGCCCGAGGGGGCTGAGCCGGCGAGCGGTCGCCGGGGGCGATGGGCCGGCTCGCGAGCCTGGAGCGAAACGGCGGCCCGTGCTAGACTACTCCCGTCGCCCGTGCGCCAGGCCTGGGGCTCCATGCCCGGAGGCTGCCGTGACGCGAACCCGACGCCCTGCCTCTCGAGCCTCGCGGCCCGGCGAGCGCCTCACGCGCCGGCTCGCCGTTCTCCTGCTGGCCGGCCCGCTTCTCGCGGCAGCGCCCAGTGTGCGCGCGGGCGGCCGGGACCTCCCCGGCGACGACATGAGCCACCCGCACTGGATCGATCTCCTCCCCTGGATCGTCACCGGCAACAGCTGCGATTACGAGCCCGACTACGACGCCATGTGCCCCTTCGGGTCGTGGGGTCCGGACGTCGTCTATGCCGTCGCGCCCGAGCGGAGCGTGACCGTCACGGTCAGCCTGTGCGACTCCCACTACGACACGAAGCTGATGGTCTACGAGAACGGACCGGGCACGCTGCTCGGCTGCAGCGACGACGCCTGCGCCGGGCCCAACTTCGACTACCCCTACCTCTCCCGCCTGGAGGGCCTGTCGCTGGTCGCCGGGAACACCTACTACATCGTCGTCAAGGGCTACTGCGCCGAGTGCGGCGTCTACGTCATGAGCGTCGCGCCCGAAGCTCCCTGCGCGATCGACTTCCCCGGCGGTGGCCTGCCCGAGGGGGAGCCCGAGTGCCACGACGGCTACGTGGACGAGTTCAACGGCGGGTGCGACGCCGGGACGCCCGCCTTCGTGCCGCTCGTCTTGGGGAGCCAGCCGTTGATCGTCTGCGGGACGAGCGGCACCTACACCACGGGTTTCGAGGTCCGCCGGGACACCGACTGGTACGCCTTCACGCTTTCCGCCCCGGGCACGCTGACCGCGCGCCTGGCGGCCGAGTTCGACGCCAAGCTGCACATCTTCGACGCGGCCGGCGGCTGCGACAGCCCGATCCTGATCGGCGGCGCCGGCAGCGCGGCGTGCGACGCGGCCCTGGCCATCGAGCCGCTCGCCGCGGGCAGCTACTGGCTGCGGGTCTCTCCCGCCCCGGAGAGCGATGCCGCCTGCGGCGCGCGCTACATCCTGGCCCTCGAGCTCGAGACCGACGAGGCCGGAGTGGGGCCGGGCCCCGATCTCGGGGCGCTCGCCGCGGCCGGGGGCCTGCGCATCGCCGTCTCCCCCCAACCGGCAAGGGACCGCGCCGAGATCGCCGTCTGGCCGCCGCAGCCGGGCGGACTCGAGGTCGCCCTCTTCGATCCTTCCGGTCGGCGCATCCGCACGCTGCGCTTCCGGGGCGAGCCGGTCGAGGGCCGCCTGCGCCTCTCCTGGGACGGGCGCGACGACGGCGGCCGCCCCGTGCCCACCGGCGTCTACGGCTGCCGGGCCGCCGCTGCGGGGGGCAGCGGGACGCGCGTCCTCTTCTGGATCCGCTAGCCCCGCCGTCACAGCGGGCGCAGTGGCCAGAAGAGCGGGATCACCAGCGTGGCGGTGAGCCAGAGCACGATCGACAGAGGGATCCCCAGTCTCGCGTAGTCGCTGAAGCGGTATCCCCCCGGGCCCATGACGATCAGGTTCGTCTGGTAGCCGATCGGGAGATTGAAGCTGGCGCTGGCGCCGAAGGCGACGGCCAGGAGCAGCGGGCGCGGATCGACCCCCAGGTCGGCGCCCAGGCGGACGACGATCGGCGTGAGCAGGACGGCGCTGGCGTTGTTGGAGAGGACCTCCGTCAACAGCGCGGTGACGATGTAGAGGACCGAGAGCAGCAGCCAGGGTCGGGAGGGGTCGAGCAGCCCGACCGTGGCGCGGACGACGGCCTGGGCGAGTCCGGTCTTGGACATGGCGATGCCCAGAGGGATCGTTCCGGCGAGCATCATCAGGGTCGTCGTGTCCAGGGCGCGGAAGGCCTCGTCGACGCGCAGGCAGCGGGTGAAGAGGACGAGGATCGCCGCCGACAGGGCGGCCACGGCCAGGGGCACGTGCAGCAGCGCCGTGGCGAGCACCATGCAGGCCATGATGGCCACCGCCAACGGCAGGCGGCGGTGGCGGTGGATCGTCTCCTCGACCCCCTCGACGATCAGGACGTCGTTGCCCTCGCGCAGCGCGGCCGCCCCGCGATCGTCGACCTGCAGAAGGAGCACGTCGCCCTCCATCAGCTTCATACGCCGGATCCGGTAGCGATGTTGGCGTCCCCCGCGCTGGACGGCGACGACCTTGACGCCGTAGAGGCGATGGAGTCCCAGCTCCATCACCGGCCGGCCCAGGAATCGCGAGTCGGGCAGGACCACGGCCTCGATCAGCCGAAGCTGGATCGTGCGCATGGGCACGCGCTGCTCGTCCTCGACGACGGAGGCCAGCTCGACGCCGGCGGCCGAGGAGAGGAAGCGGGAGATCTCGTTGGGGCTGCCCTGGATGATCAGGGCGTCGTCGGGCGCGAGCGGCAGCGCGCGGGCGCGGACGGCGGGGATGATCTCCTCGCCGCGGATCAGCTCGAGCAGCTGCAGCTCCCCGTTGCGGGGCAGGCTGTCCTCCAGGCGCCGGCCGATCCAGGGGCTCGCGGCCTGGATGACGACCTCGGTGACGAAGCTCGCCGAGCGCCGGGCGGGCATCAGCGCCGACAGGGGCGTGCGCTCCGGCAGCAGCAGGGGCGCGAGGGCGATGATCGTGATTGCGCCGACGGCGAAGTAGACGACGCCGAAGGGGGTGAAGTCGAAGAGCCCGAAGCCCGGGCCGCCCGACTTGCGGGAGAGGTCGTCGATGAGGATGTTCGTGCTCGTGCCGATCAGCGTGCAGGTGCCTCCGAGGATGGCGAAGTAGCTGATCGGGATGAACAGCCGGCTGGGGGAGATGGCGCTGTTCCGGCAGAGGCTGAGGACGATCGGAATGAGCAGGACGACCACCGGCGTGTTGTTCATGAAGGCGCTGGCCACCCCGGCGACGAGCGCGAAGGCGACGAGCAGTCCGCGGGGCCCCAGCCCGCGGGCCCTGGCGAGGGCGGGCTGGAGGAGGTCGAGCATGCCGGTGCGGGTCAGCGCCGCGCTCAGGACGAACATCGAGGCGACCGTGACCGTGGCGGGGCTGGAGAAGCCCTGCAGCGCCTCGGCGGGTTCCAGAATCCCGGTCAGGGCGAGGGCGGCGATGATCCCCAGCGCGGTGAGCTCCAGCGGCACCAGCCGGGTGAGGAAGAGCGCCAGGGCCGCCGCGATGATGGCGGCGAGAATCAGGATCTCCATGGGCTCCGTCGCCTTGCCTGGATGAACCGCGCGGCCCGCCCCGCGCGGGGAGCGGCGCCGCCGGGCGGCCCGGGGCGCCGGGGATCGCGCCGCCGCTCCGGCTGTCCGCCCGCGGGGCGGGGACGGCCGGGGCGCGAGGGCGCCTCGGGCGCCCGAGGACAGAGATTTCGCCCTGGAGGGCGCCCGAATCAAGCCCCAAGTGTCG
>VGIY01000169.1 GCA_016867695.1 Candidatus Eiseniibacteriota bacterium
GGAGATCGTGCAGTCGATCACCTCGGGGCCGTGACACCAGGCGATGAAGGAGATGCCGCCGCCTGAGGCGGCCCTGTTGTCGCTCAGGTCGCAGGCCCACAACCTGACCGTATGGCTGTTCACCAGGTGGACGCCGCCCCCGTACCCGTCGGAACGGTTGTCGCGGATGACGTTGTCGGTCATCGCCGCCAGGGTCCAGTAGAGCATCACGCCCCCGCCGCCAGACTGCGCGACGTTGCCGACGATCCGGTTGCCGCGGATCTCCGGCGCCAGGGCGAAGGGGTTGAAGAGACTGATCGCGCCGCCGCCGCGGGCCGAGTTCTCGAAGAAGTCGTTCCCGGCGATGACGATCCTGCTGCCATGTCCGGCGGCCTCCTCGCAGTGGACGCCGCCGCCGTAGAAGAGATCGGCGCTGTTGCCGCGGAACTCGTTGCCGGTGACGATCGGGAAGGCGCCGAAGTGGGCGCAGACGCCGCCGCCGCTGCCACTCAGCACGGCGTTGTCGATGAAGCGGTTGTCGCGCAGGATCGGCGCGCAGCTCCCTTCGGCGCAGTAGAACCCGCCCCCGTAGCCGATGGCGACGTTGGCGACGAAGTGGTTGCCGACGATCAGCGGCGAGGCGTTCTCGCAGCGGATGCCCCCGCCCAGATCCGCCTGCCCGTTCGTGATCGTGAACCCGCGCACGACGGTCGTGGAGTCGAGGGCAGTCGAGAAGCGGATCACCGGTCCGGCATGCAGGCCGTCGATCGTGGTCGCCTCGGGCCCGGCCTCGCTCAGCAGGCACAGCGAGGGCTTGTCCGGCCAGACGATCGTCTCGTAGCAGGTGTGCGGGGCGACCAGCACCGTGTCCCCGGCGGCGGCAACGATCAGCGCGTACTGGATCGTGGCGTACTCGCCCGGTACGCGCAGCAGGGCCCCGCCCGCCGGCCGGGCGAGCAGCGCCGCCAGGGCCAGCGCCGCGCCCGCCGCCGTCGCCGCGCGGCGGCGCCAGGAGCCGGGAGAACTCCCCGGCTGAGAGAAGAGCCGGTCCACGAGGGGATGATACACCCGTGCGCCCGCCCGCGTCTGCGCCCGATCCCCTTGCTCCGCGAACACTCCGAACGTCCACGCAGGACTACGCTTCCCATGGCCACCGTGATCCGTGGGCAACGATAGGTCCCGCGACACGGACCACGACGGGCCGTCGGGTCCGCAGGCCAGGAGCTGGGGCGAGATCAAGGTGCTGCACAGGTAAGGGGCGACTCGCGCCAGAACGGCAGGGCGCCCCCGGTGGGGCGCCCTGCCACTCCCTCTTGCCGAGCGAGCTCACGCGTCCGGCCGACGGGGCGCGGGTTTCTCCACCCTAGCGGCGGGTCCGGAAGTTCCAGGTCGACGACCAAGGGCTCGTGCCGTACGCGTTGCTGGCACTGACGTGCCAGTAGTACCGCACGCGGCTGCCGAGTTGCGGCAGCGTCACCGAGGTGGAGGTGATGCCCGACTGGTCATACACCGTCGTCGCGAAGTCCGAACGGGTGGATACCTGGACCCGGTAGGAGGTCGCGCCCGTCGAGGCGTTCCATCTCAGTGTCGGGGTCCGCGAGACGTTGGTCGCGCCGTTGGCCGGCGAGACCAGCGCCGGCGTGGACGGCGGAGTGCCGGCCGCGGTGGTGAAGCTCCACACCGTCGACCACGGGCTGGTGCCGGCGACATTGGTCGCGTTCACGCGCCAGTAGTAGAGCGTGTTCGCTGCAAGGCCGGTCACGGAGGTCGAGGTGGTGGTGACACCCGTGCGATCCAGCACCAGATTCGAGAACCCGGCGTCGGTCGCAACCTGCACTCCGTAGGTCGATGCGCCTGCCGAGGCGCTCCAGCTCAGCGTCGGGCTGGTCGAGACATCCGTCGCGCCGTTCACCGGTGACAGAAGCGCGGGCGCCGCGGGGATCTCCGGCGGCGGGGCCGCGCCGATCAGCGAGTAGAGGAGCAGGTTCACCGTCCCGCTCGGGACGCTGCTGATGACGCCCGCGGTGCCGGTCGCGACCAGCCCGCTGGCCACCTGCGCGGGCGTGGCGGTCGGATTGGCCTCCAGGTAAAGCGCCGCCGCTCCGCACACGTGTGGGGCGGCCATCGAGGTGCCGGAGATCGTGTTGGTCGCGGTGTCGGACGTTCTCCAGGCCGACGTGATGCTCACGCCCGGAGCGAGGATGTCGAGAACGCTGCCGTAGTTCGAGAAGCTAGCACAGCGATCGCTGCTGTCCGTGGCGCCCACCGTGATCGCCTCGGCCACTCGGGCCGGCGAGTAGTTCGAGGCGTTCGAGCCGTTGTTCCCGGCGGCGACGCAGTAGGCGACGCCATCGGCGATGGAATTGCGCACGGCGGTGTCCAGCGAGCTGGAGGCGCCCCCGGTCAGGGACATGTTCGCGACGGCGGGAGTGGTGGTGTGGTCGCCCGTCACCCAGTCGATGCCCGCGATGACCTGGCTGTACGAGCCGGAGCCGTTGTTGTCCAGCACGCGGACGGCGATCAGGCGCACCGTCTTGGCTATGCCGTACGAGGTGCCGCCGACCGTCGCGGCCACGTGCGTGCCGTGGCCATTGCCGTCGCTGGCGGTGCCGCCCGGCGTGATCGCGTCGTACCCGGTGACCGCCCGCCCGCCGAAGTCGACGTGCGTGAAGCGGATGCCCGTGTCGAGAATGTAGGCATCGACCCCGGCGCCCGTCTGGTTGTAGTTGTAGACCTGGTCGAGCGGGAGATAGTGCTGATCGACTCGGTCCAGCCCCCACGAGGGCGGATTCGTCTGCGAACCCACGGCGTGTGCGATCTGGTCCGGCTCGATGTAGGCGATGCGCGGGTCGCTCCGCAACGCCTCGACCGCCTGCGAGGACATCGCGGCCGCGAAGCCCCTCAGTGCGTGCCGGTAGCGGAACGCCGCCGTGATGCCCTGCTCCACCTGTGGAGTCAGCCGCCTGCGTACCCCCCGCGGGGCGAAGCCCCTACTCCATTATGATGGTAGGAGTTAGTTGCACCCAAGTCAACGAGATCGTGCTCGGCGACCGCTCGATCGTCAGCAGGGCATCGTCTGACCGACCGGGCGCCGTTCGCCTCACACGGACCGGGCCGAATCCGACCCTTCGTTCCGCCAGCTTCGAGCTGGCGCTGCCGCTCGGTCGCGAGGTCTCAATCACAGTGCACGATCCCTACGGCAGACTCGTGCGCACGCTGGAGCCGCGGCGGTTCGGCCCGGGCGTGCACGCCCTGCGGTGGGACCTGCGCGATGAGGTGGGGGCGCGGGCGCGAGACGGGCTCTTCTTCATACGCCTGGATGCGGGGGGCGCTGAGCGCACCGAGAGGCTGGTCGTCGTGCACTTGGAGTCTGTTGGACATGGATCACCGGTCTTCGGCGAGGTGATCGCTGACCGGTCTCAGCAGGTCGGTACTGGCAGAGACGTCGGCGACAAGGTGCGGAATGCAGGGCCCAACTTCCAACTAGGAACAGCCCCCCCGACAGCGCCGTGTCGGACATGGGGCCTGCTACCACCACGAGACCTCGGCGGCGGCGCGACGACGCGGCGCTGATCGGCCCGCCCCAGAGACTCAGCGAGCGCGCCCGGCGAGGCTCGTGATCTGCTCGGCGAGCGCCTTCATCCGCGCCGAGGGCAGCAGGCCCAGCTCGCGCAGCATCGTCTCCTCGTAGGCGTGGTAGTGCGCGAGCGCCTCGCGACGATGGCCCAGCATGAGGTGAGCGCGGACGAGCGCCTGATGGCAGGCCTCGTTGAGGGAGTCCTCGGCCAGCCCCCGCCGTGCGAGCGGCAGGCAGTCGGCCCAGCGTGCCGCCCGCGCGTGGAGATCGAGCAGGAGCACTGTTCCGCGCAGGTACTGCTCGCGCAGCGCCTCTCGCTCCGTCGCCAGGAACTCCTCGTAGGGGCTCTCGGCCAGGAAGTCCCCCCGGTAGAGATCGAGAGCGTGCCGCAGCCCGGCCGCGGCTGCCCGGAGCCTCCCGGCGGTGACGGACGCCCGCGCCTCACGCAGGCCCTTCTCGAAGTCGAGAACGTCGTAGAAGTGCCCGTCGCCCGGATCGAGCCGGTAGGCGTCGTTCTGGAAGCGCACATAACGCGAGTCGCGCAGCTCCGCGAGATCGGGCTCGAGCGCGCGGCGCAGGCGATGCACCGCCTGCCACAGGCTGCCGGCCGCCTTCTCGGGATCGGCCTCTGGCCAGAGCGCCTCGATCACCTCCTCCTTGGCGACCCAGCGGAAGCGATGCACGAGGAGGATCTGGAAGAGACGCAGCGCGCGGGCGGAACGCCACGCGTGGGGCGAGCAGGACTCGCGCCCCAGGCAGAGACTCAGGGCCCCGAGCGCCTCGATCCGCATCGGTCGCTCCGGCGCCCGGGCGATCTCCTCGGCGGCGCGCGCCGCCGAGGCGGTTGGCTTCGCGTCGCGGGCCGCCCGCTGGGCCACGCGCGACAGGGCCGCGCGCGCGCGGGCGCCGCCGATGCGGGCGAGCGCCTCCACCGCCCGCAGTCGCACTTCCTCGCCCGGATCGCGCGTCAGCGGCTCGAGCTGCTCGACGGCGGCGTCGCCCAGATCCGCCAGCAGCCGGGTCGCGCGCTCGACGCGCACTTCGCGGTGGATCGCCGCGGCCAGCACGCACGCCGCCTGGGCCGGATCCACGACCCGGAAGAGCGCTTCCAGGTCGGGCTGCCGCTCCGGGTCGAGGATCTCCTCCAGGGCCTCCGGCAGCCGCCGCGGGGAGAGGTCTCCGGCGGCGATCCGCAGCAGGATCAGACGTCCCAGGTCGAAGCGCGCTCCGCAGCCGCTCAGCAATCGCTCGGCCCGGCGCCACCAGCGCCGCCCCGTGGCGCGATCCTCAGCGATGTGCAGCGCTCCGAGGAGCAGGGCGCAGCGCCCCTCCTGCATCGGATCGTGGGTCGCCCGCACGATCTCGAGGGCAGTACGGGCGACGGCGCGCGCGGCCTGCGGGTTCCCCCGAGCGGCATGCAGACTCGCCAGATCCAGCCGCGGAGAGGCGCGCAGGTCGCGTTCCTCGAGCCGCTCTCCCAGATCGATCGCCGCCTCGAAGTGGCGAGCTGCCGCATCAAAGTCGCCCGCGGCCCGGGCGCATCGTCCGAGAACGAGGTGGGCGAACCCCTCCTGCTGCGTCAGGCCGAGCGACTCGGCCAGTCGCAGCGTCTCCTCGGCCAACTCGCGGGCCTCCCGCAGGTCGCCCCGCTCGCTGCCGATGTAGGCGAGCACGCCCAGGCTGTAGCAGATCCGCCTGGGGTTGCTCAGGCGCCGGAAGCGAAGCAGCGCCCCGCGGGCCACGTCGCGGGCGCGGGTGAGCTCGCCGCGGCGCAGGTAGACGTTGACCGCCAGCAGGTAGTCGATCCGCGCCTCCCCGGCCAGATCCCGGTCGCGCTGGTGGAGACGCCTAGCGCGCAGCAGGTCGCGCTCGCCCTCGTCGAGATGCCCTAGCTCGGCTGCGCAGACGCCGAGCGTCGCCCGAATCCGCCCGCGCACCTGCGCGCCGGCGCTCCGGCTCTGGGCCTCCGCCCGCCGGCACCAGTCGATCGCCCCCCGGTAGTCCCCCCGCCGCGACAGGATCTGGGCGATGAGACTCATCGACTCGACCCTGCGACCCGGATGGGGATCGGAGCGCAGCAGCCGGCGGTAGTGAAGCTCGGCGTCCTCCCAGCGGTGCTGGTAGTCGCAGAGGCGCGCGCGCAGGAATGCGGCCGCCGGCCGGTCGCGGAGACCCTGCTCGGGCAGGCAGGCGAATGCGCGCTGCACGGCGTCGTAGCGCCCGGCCGCCAGCAGCCCCTCGCCCGCCTTCTCGATCAGCCGCACCGCCGTCCCGACATAGCCCGCTTCGGCGTAGGCCTCCGCCGCCTCCGCCCAGGCGCCCTGGCGCGCGAAAAGCCGCGCCGCGCGCCTCAGGAGGGATCGGCGGGCCTTCTCGTCGAGCACCCGCGGCAGGCGATCCCTCAGAAACGAGCGGAAGAGGT
>VGIY01000170.1 GCA_016867695.1 Candidatus Eiseniibacteriota bacterium
GACCGGATCGGGCAAGACGACGACGCTCTACGCCGCGCTGCTCGAGCTGCGCACCGAGGCGATCAACATCACCACCGTCGAGGACCCGGTCGAGTACCAGATCCCCCGCCTCAACCAGGTCCAGGTGAACGAGCGCAAGCAGGTGACCTTCGCCCGGGCGCTGCGCTCCTTCCTGCGCCAGGACCCCGACGTCATCATGGTCGGCGAGGTGCGCGACAACGACACGGCCGAGATGGCCGTGCGCGCCGCCCTGACCGGCCACCTGGTCTTCAGCACCATCCATGCCAACGACGCGCCGAGCACGGCCACCCGCCTGGTCTCGATGGGCGTCGAGCCCTTCATGGCCGCCAGCGCGTTGACGATCGTCGCCGCCCAGCGGCTCGTCAGGCGCACCTGCGGCCACTGCGCCCGGGAGTACCGTCCGGCCGACGAGCTGCTACTGGCCCTGGGCCTGCCCGCGGACGCGGATCCGCCGACGCCCTACAGGCGGGGGACCGGCTGCGCTGTCTGCCGGGGAAGGGGATTCCTGGGCCGGATCGCGATCGTCGAACGGATGGCGATGACTCCGGGGTTGCGCCAGCTGGTGGCCGACAACCGACCGGCGGGCGAGATCCGCCGCCTGGCGATCCAGCAGGGGATGAGCACCCTGCGCGACAGCGGGCTCGAGAAGGCGCGCCAGGGAGTGACGACGGTGGAGGAGGTCCTGCGCGTCTGCATGAGCGACGAGTAGCCGGCGGATGAGGAGGAGTCCGTGGGGCAGTACGCCTACGTGGCCAAGGGCAAGGCGGGCGAGGAACTGAGCGGCTTCCTGGCCGCGACCGACGCCGACGAGGCGATCCGGCGCCTGCACGCCCAGGGGTTGGTCGTCCTGCACGTGGCCGAGGGCCGCCAGGCGCAGGGCTCGGCGCTGCGCAGGACGCTGGGCGCGCTCGCCTTCGGCCGCGTCGGCTCCCGCGACCTGGCCCTCTTCAGCCGGCAGTTCGCGACGGTGCTCCAGGCGGGGATCCCGCTCGTGCGCGCGCTGCGGGGGCTCGCCGCCGACACCTCGAGCCGGCTGCTGGCGCGCGCGCTGCGCGACGTCGCCGAGCGCATCTCCCGGGGCGAGAGCCTGGCCGACGCGCTGGCCGCCCACCCCGAGGCCTTCAGCCGCATGTTCGTCAGCATGGTCCAGGCCGGCGAGCGCGCCGGGACGCTCGACGAGATCGCCGAGCAGTTGGCCCTCTACCTGGAGAAGGTCGACGTCATCAAGACCAAGGTGCGCTCGGCGGTCGCCTACCCCCTCTTCGTGCTCGGCTTCGCGCTGCTGGCCACCGGCTTCCTGCTCTTCGTCATCGTGCCGACTTTTGCCGAGATCTACAGCGACCTGGGGCAGGACCTGCCGGCCATGACGAGGGCCGTCGTCGCCGCCTCCGACGCGGTGCGGGGCCATCTCGCGCTCAGTCTCGCCATCTTCGTCGCCGCGGTCGCCGGAATCGGGCTGCTGGCGCGCACCGCGGCGGGTAGCCGCGCGCGCGACGCGCTGGTCCTGCGGATCCCGATCATCGGCCCGCTGGTGCGCAAGTCGGTCATGAGCCGCTTCGCCCGCACTCTGGGGATCCTGGCCCGCAGCGGCATCCCGCTGCTCGAGGCGCTCGAACTGGTGCGCAGCGCCGCGGGCAATGCCGTCGTCGCCCGCGGCGTCGAGGAGGCGCGGGAGCTCGTGCGCGCCGGGCACGGGATCACCGAGTCGTTCCGCGCCACCGGCCGATTCCCGGAGATGGTCCTCCAGCTCATGGCCACCGGCGAGGAGTCGGGCGAGCTGGACGACATGCTCATCAAGGCGGCCGACTTCTACGACCGCCAGGTCGAGGCCATGGTCCACGCGCTGGCGTCGCTCATCGAGCCGCTGATGATCGTCTGCGTCGGCGCGCTGATCGGCGCCGTCGTCGTCAGCATGTTCCTGCCCATCTTCCACATGGGCGAAGCGGTGATGAGGGGGGGATACGACTTCTAGCGCCGGGGCGCTGGAGGCGAAGACAAGGCGCGCGGTCCCGACCCGGACGGGTCCGTTGGGGCGGGTGGAGATCCGGGAGAACTGCACTGCGCAGAGGAGGTTGCGATGCACAGGTTCCGTCGCCGGCCGAAGGCCAAGGGGTTCACCATGATCGAGCTGATGGTCGTGGTCGTGATCGTGGGCGTGCTGGCCGCGATCGCCATCCCGCTCTACGGCAAGTACATCAAGAACGCGCGCCTGACCGAGGCGACCGGAAGGATCGGCGAGGTCATCACCGCCGCCAAGGCCTGGGCGCAGGAGAACCAGAACGCCTCAGGAGTGCCGATCTGGCCGAGCGGCGCGGGCGGGATCGTGGACCTCTCGGCCACGGAGAACTTCACCTACGCCTTCACCGCCGGGGCCGGAGGCAACGCCAACACGACCGCGCTGACGACCACCGCCACCGGCATCGCCGGCTCCAGGATGGCGGGGGTCACCGTGGCCGTGACCGTCAACAACATCAACGCCAACGGCGGCGCCCCGGTGGTCACCGGGCTCTAGGCGGCGGCGGGCGCCGCGCCGGTGGCGCCCGCGGTCGCGCACCCGAGGCGCGAGTCGGCACCGGGACCGGCCGCGAGCCGGCCCCGGGCCCCGCCGGCGCCAAGGAGCAGGCGCATGCGACGATCTCGGCATCCGCGGGCGCGCCGCGGCGAACGGGGCTTCTCGCTGCTGGAGGTCCTGGTCGCGGCCTTTCTCCTGCTGATCGTCTTCTTCGGCCTCGCCCAGTTCTACATGCGCGGGCGGCGGCAGATGATGTACGAGGAGGACCGTCGCCGGGCCACGGCGGTGGCCCAGGCGCGGCTCGACGGCATCCGTCGCGAGTACAGCTACGACCGGCTCTCGGTGATGGACGGCACCGGGCTCACGCCCACCGACACGACCTACACGGTGGACAGCCGCCGCTTCACCGTCGCGCACGTCGTCACCAAGGGCGTGCCCGAGACCGAAGCGACGACCTTCCGGATCACGGTCACCTGGCGGGCGGCGGTCGGCGCGGCACAGGTCACCCGGTCCCACGTGACGACGACCATCTATGGGCGGGGACTGCCATGAGCGCTTCCTCCGCGCGGTCGGGCGTCACGCTCGTCGAGCTGGTCATCGGCCTCTTTCTGGCCATGGCGGTGGTCCTGGCGATGGGCCGGCTGATCCTCGTCAATCAGCGCCAGTGGCAGCTGGGCCGCGACAAGGCCGTGCTGCAGCAGAACCTGACCGAGACCCTCGAGTGGCTCGCCCGGGCGGTCCGCGCGGCCGACTCGCTGGCCGTCGTCAGCGCGACGGAGTTCGCCACCTACGAAGACGGCGCGGAGATTCACCGCTTCGCCCTCGTCGCCGCCGGCGGCGAGAACCGCCTGCGGCGCGACGGCCTGGATCTCGTCGACCGGCGCTGCACCGCCTTCCAGGTCACGCCGAACGAGGACACGACCTCGCTGATCCTGAGGCTCGAGCTCGAGGACGGGGCCGCAAGCCGGATGACGCTGATGACCGTGGCCACGCCGCGCAATCGGTCGTTCGAGTTCTAGGAGGAGGAGGGGCCGTGACCCGGATGCGCATCCACCTCCCTGCCGGCCGGCGGGGATACGCCCTCCTGTCGGTGACCCTCTTCATCCTCGTCGTCCTCGCCGCCGGCAGCAGCTTCTTCGCCCTCTCCTCCGGCGAGACGCGGCAGGCCCTCTACCGGCAGCTCTCGCACGAGGCTTTCTACCTCGCCGACGGGGCGATCGAGAGGGCGCGGGCGAAGTTCATCGAAGACCGCGCCTGGCGGGCGGGCTGGGGCGGCGTGGCGGCCGGCCGCGGCACCTACGACCTGACGGTGGCCGACACGGTGTTCATCGGCCACGCCGACTGCGTCCGCCTCGTGGCCACCGGACACGTGCACAACGCCCACCGGCGCATCGAGGTGATCGCTCGGGTCCCACCCACCGCCCTCGGCCTGACCGCGCTGATCATGGGCGACGCCTACGTCAACGGGAACCTCTGCCTGGAAGGCTCCGCGCACATCAACGGGGTCATCGCCGGGGAGAACCACATCCAGTGCGACGGATCCCACACCATGGGCTTCACGATCACGCCCCCGGCCATCTTCACCGACCCGGTCCACTTCCCGGATGCGACCTACTACTACGTCAAGGGCACCCGGGTCGGCGGGGTCTACCAGGCACGCATCTTCGACGCGGCCATGACCGACATCACCGCGCTGCTCGGCGACAACCTGGCGTCCGTCACCAGCTATCACGTCGCCTCAGCCACATTCACCTTCAGCTTCGACACCGCCGCGCGCATCGCCCACTACTTCGACGACGCCACGGGGATCTTCCGCCGCGCCGCCGGCGACGCATCGGTCGTCGTCAACTTCGGCGAGGAGCCGCTCTACAATCCCTCCCTGGCGGTCAGCGCGGTCGTCTTCGACGGCTCCTCGGGCTCCACGGTGCACGCGACGATCGTCAACTCGCGCTTCATCGGCGCGGCCGACTCGCAGCGCGTCGACACGAACTTCTGGAAGGGCGCGATCGCGACGGTCAAGCAGGTGACCTTCGAGCCGTACGGCGGGATCGCCATGATCACCGGCGACTTCCAGAAGCAGGGCGGCTCCCAGGTGCGCATGGGCACTCCCGCCTGGCCGGCCATGGTCTACGTGACCAAGGACGTCGAGGCGATCAACTCCAACTTCGAGCTCTACGGATCGATCATCTGCCTGGGCGACTGGTACAACGCCGGCGGTCCCAACATCACCTTCGACGGGGGCTACATCCCGAACCTGCCCGCCTACCTGTATGACGACTGGCAGAGCGGGGTGACCGGCACGCTGAAGATTCTGCGCTGGCGGGAAACGACGGCAGCTTTGTGAGCGGATGACCGCCGGGCGAACGGAGGAGGCGTGGCCGGTTCGACGATGACGCGCACGGGGATCGACCTCGGCACGGCGAGCGTCAAGCTCGTCCGGGCGGTCGGCGCCGCGCGCGTCGAGGTGATCACCCACGCGGGCCTGGAGGAGTGGGACCGCGTCCCGAGTGGGGAGCGCGTCGCGGCCGCGGCGGGTGCGCTGCGCCGGCTGCTCCGGCGCCTGGGCCTGCGCCGCGGCCAGCTCGGCCGCGTCGCCGTCGCCGCCGGCGGCCACGAGGTCAGCCTGCGCGAGGTGCTCCTGCCGCCGCTCACCGCCGAGGAGCTGCGCCGCGCGCTGCCCTACGAGGCGCGCAAGCACCTCGACCTGGAGGGCATGACCGAACCGGTCCTCGACGCCCAGATCCTCGACCCCTCCCTGGAGGCGCCGAACGGCGAGGGGCCGCGCATGAGGGTCCTGCTCGCCGCCGCGCCGGCCGCCGCCCGCGACTTCGCCCTCGCCGTCCTCGACGAGCTGGGCATCGACCCGCACGTGGTCGACGTCGAGCCGCTCGCCGCGCTCAACGAGCTCCTCGCCCGCGCCCCGGAGAGGACCGGCGCCGGCGCCGAGGCGCTGGCGCTGCTCGACATCGGCGCCGCGCACACCGCGCTGCACGTTGCCGGGCGCCGGGGAGGGGTCCTCAGCCGGCGCGTCGGCGACGGAGTCGGCGCCTGCGGCGAGGACGGCGCCGCGGATCGCTTCGCCGCCATGGTCGACCGGGTCCGCGAGACGCTGACCTTCTTCCGCGGCCGCCACCGCCGGGAGATCGCCGGCGTCTTCCTGGCGGGCGGCGGCGCGCTGCGCGAGGGCTGCGCCGAGTCGCTCGGCCGGGCGCTGGGGCGCGAGGTGGCGCCGCTCGATCCGATCGCCGATCTGGGCCGGGAGGCTCGCGGGGCGCGGCAGGCGGCCGCCGGCGGCCCGCGATACGTCACCGCCTGCGGGCTGTGCCGCTGGTGGGATGAAGACGATGTATAGGGTCAACCTCTACCGG
>VGIY01000171.1 GCA_016867695.1 Candidatus Eiseniibacteriota bacterium
CGGGAGGCGCCGCCCATCGCCGGGCGTGAGACGCCACCCATCGCCGCGCGGGATGAGCCGCCCATTGCCGCGCGGGATGCGGCTGCCGAGCCGGTCGAGCCTCCCGCTCCGGAAGTGGGAGCGGATGCGCCGCCCGCCGCGGCGGCCACGGGTCCGACCGCGCCGCCCGCCGCGGCGGCTTCGGGTCCGACCGCGCCGCCCGCGGAGGCGGGTGTCGTGTCGCCGCCCGCGGAAGTGGCCGTGCCGGCGGGGCGCGAGGCTGCCGCGGCGACGGACGGGTCGCGCGAGCGGACGATTCATGATATGGTGCTCGATCGTGGTGGGCCCTTCGCCGTCCTCTGCGGCTCCTTCCGCTCGGAGCGCCGCGCGGAGACCGAGGCGGCGCGGCTGGCGCAGGGGGGGCATCCGGCGCGGCTCGTGACGGTGCGCATTCCCGAGCAGGGCGTCTGGCATCGGGTGCTGGTCGGCGAGTGCGCCGGCGAGGAGGCGGCCCGGGCCCTGGCGCGGGAAGTGGCCGCCGCGCGCATCGTGCCCGCCTGCCAGGTCGTGACCGCCGCAGGCGTCGGCATCGCCATCGGCGGGCCCATTTCAGGCGGCGGGTCTTAGGCTTGCCCGACACCAGCATCCGAGGGACGAGACGTGCTGCTTGAGAGACTGGAGCTCTACGGGTTCAAGTCCTTCGCCCAGCGTACCCAGCTGCGCTTCTCCCGGGGCATCACCGCCATCGTCGGACCCAACGGCTGCGGCAAGAGCAACATCTCCGACGCCATCCGCTGGGCCCTGGGCGAGCAGAATGTGCGCCAGCTGCGCGGGCAGCAACTGGCCGACGTCATCTTCAAGGGCACCCGGGAGGCCAAGCCGCTCGGCCTGGCCGAGGTTTCGCTGCACCTGGACAACCGCGACCAGCGCCTGGCGAGCGAGTATGGCGAGGTGACGATCCAGCGGCGCACGTTCCGATCGGGCGAGAGCGACTTCCGCATCAACAAGGCCCCCTGCCGGCTGCGCGACATCCGCGACCTGTTCATGGACACCGGTCTCGGCTCGGCCGAGTACGCGGTGATCCAGCGCGAGATGATCGACGAGGTCCTCGCCGATCGCGACCAGGCCCGCCGCTCGCTGATCGACGAGGCTTCCGGAATCACCCGCTACAAGCAGCGCCGCAAGGAGGCGCTGCAGAAGCTCCAGGCGGTCGAGGCCGACCTCGTCCGCGTGGACGACGCCCTGGAGATCGAGGAGCGCGAGGTGCGCTCTCTCGCCTATCAGATGGGCAAGGCGCGACGCTACCGCCGGCTGAGCGAGCGGATCCGCGGTCTGGACATCGCCCTCTGCAGGCTGCGCTGGCGCGAGCTGGCGGCCTCGGTGTCGGGCGATAGCGGCCGGCTGGGAGCCGAGGAGCGGCAGCGGGAGCAGTGGCTGACCCAGATCCGCCAGGCCGAGGCCGAGCAGGAGAGCCTGCGCGTCGATCTGCTGGAGGCGGGCCGCCGCGGGCAGACCGCCCAGCAGCGACTGACGGAGAGCGAGACCGAGCTCTCCGCGCTGAGAGAGGAGGCCGTTGGGCTGCGCGAGCGCGTGCGGGCCTTGCGCGAGCGCAGCGAAGACCTCGAGCTGCGCATCGCCTCGCAGCGGCAGCTGTCGGTCCAGGCGGCCGAGGCGGCGGCGGGACTGGAGCCGGAAGCGGAGCGGCTGGCCGCGGAGCAGGATGGGCGCCGCGCCGTCACCGCCGCCGCGGAGCGCGCCTGGACCGACGCCGACCAGGCGCTGCGCGCGGCGCGCGAGGAGCTGGCCCGGCGCCAGCAGCTGCAGATCGACCAGGTGAGGCGCCGCACGGCGACCGATCATCGCCTGGAGGCGCTGCGCGAGCGCGGAGCCCGGCTGGCCGAGGGGAAGCAGCGGCTGCGGGAGCAGCAGGAGGGGCTGCGGTCCAGGGCGGGGGAGCTGGCGGGGGAGCTGACGCGCCTGGAGGAGCGCCGGCGGGAGGCGGAGGCCCTGTTGAGCGGAGCGGAGGAGCGCGAGCGCGCCGCCGAGGCGCGGCGGGAGTCCCTCGAGGCGGCCGCGACCGAGGCCGCCAGACGCCTGGGCGCGCTGGCCGAGGAGGAGGCGCGCAGCGAGAGCCGGCTCCTGCTGCTGGAGGAGCAGTCGCGCTCCTTCGCCGGGTTCCGGGAGAGCGTGGCCCGGCTGCTGGCGCATCGCCAGGAGCTGCCGGGCGTGCTCGGCGTGGCCAGCGAGCTCATCGCCGTCGCTCCGGAATGGCGGGAGCGGCTCGCGCCCGCCCTGCGGGAGCTGACCGACTGGATCGTCACCGACGGCGAGGATGCCGCCTGGAGGGCGATCGCCTGGCTGCGCGAAAGAGGGCTGGGCCAGGTGACCTTCTTCCCCCTGGCCGCGGCGGCCCCGGAGGGCGCCGGCGCAGAGGCCCCGCGCCTGCCCCGGGAGGCGCTGGCGCCGCGCGCGCCCGAGGCGCGCCCGCTGGTCGAGCACCTGCTCGGGCGGGTGCATCCGGTCGGCGGACGGGATGAGGTACCCCGGAAGGAGGAGCGGCCGGAGGGATCGCTTTGGGTGACCCCGGGCGGCGAGGTCCTTGCCGGGGCCGGCTGGCTCTGCGCCGGCGGGCCCGACTCGGCGGCACACCTCTGGGAGCGTCCCGACGAGACGGATCGACTGCGCGGGGCGGTGGCCGGGATGCGCGCGGAGCGCGAGGCTCTCCTGCGGGAGGAGGCGGAGCACTCCCGCGCGCAGGCGGAGCTCCGCGCGGCGATCGAGGCGCTGGCGGCCGAGTGCCGGGAGCGCCGGACGACGCTCGCCAACCTCGATCACGCCAGCGCGGAGCGGCAGGCCGAGGCGCGGCTGCTGCGAGCCGAGATCGAGCGGCTCGACGAGGAGGCGCTGCGCCTGGAGCGGGAGGAAGCCGCCTGCGCGGCAGAGGTCGAGGGGTCGCGGGCGGAGCAGGCCGAGGTTAGCGCCACCGCGGAGACGGCCGACGATCTGCTGCGCCGGCTCTCGGCGCGGGCCGAGGAGTTGGGGGCGGAGAAGGACGCGCGCGGACGGACGCTGACCGAACGCAAGATGGAGGAGGTCTGGGCCGAGACCCAGTTGCGCGACGCCCGGGGCGCACTGGCCCATCGCCGGGCGGAGGAGGCCGAGGCGCGCCGGCTCGTCGAGGGCATGGAGGCCGAGCGCGAGGGCGCCGGGAGGGAGACGGCCGCGGCCAGCGCGCGCCTGGTCGAGCTGGCGGAGCTCGAGACGAAGCGGATGCGGACCCGGGAGGCCCAGTCGCGCGAGGTCGACCGGCTCGGTGAGGAGCGCCGCCGCCTGGAGGGCCTGCTGAGCGGGATCGAGCAGGACCTGCGCGGGCGCAGGCGCGAGCTCTCCGACCTCGAGGAGACGCTCCGCGAGAACGAGGTTCGCCTGGCGCGCGTCGAGGGGGAGAAGGAGCGCCTGCTCGAGCGCGTCCGCGAGCAGTACCGCGTCGATCTGGCCGCCCTCGAGCGGACCTCGGAGTCGGGGTCGGGGGCGGGGTCGGAGGCGCCGGCGGCGGTTCCCGGGGCCGGGGCGGCCTCGCCCGCGGACGGCGAGACGCCGCCGGCGGCGCGGCCCGCCGAGCCCGATCCCGCTGAGGTGCTCGCCGATCTGACCCCCGCGGGGGCGCAGGAGCGCCTCGAGCAGCTGCGCATCGAGCGCGAGCGGCTCGGCCCGGTCAACGTGCTGGCGATCGAGGAGCACGAGAAGAAGCGTGATCACGTGCGCTTCATCCGCGAGCAGCGCGACGACCTGCTCAAGTCGAAGGAGCAGTTGCTGGCGGCGATCGACCGCATCAACACCGAGGCGCGCCGCCTGCAGGCGGAGACCTTCAGCCAGGTGCAGGAGAACTTCTCCCGGACCTTCGCTACGCTCTTCCCCGGCGGCGAGGCGCGCATCCAGCTCGCCGGAGAGGATCCCCTCGAGGCCGAGATCGAGATCGTCGCCCGGCCGCGAGGCAAGCGCCTGGAGAACATCCGGCTCCTGTCGAGCGGCGAGCGCGCGCTGACCGCCACGGCGCTGCTCTTCGGCCTCTACCTGGTCAAGCCCTCGCCCTTCTGCGTGCTCGACGAGGTCGACGCCCCGCTCGACGACGCCAACATCGAGCGCTTCATCCACCTGCTGCGCAGCTTCAGCGAGCGCACGCAGTTCATCGTCATCACCCACAACAAGCTGACGATGGAGACCGCCGACGTCCTCTACGGCGTGACCATGCAGGAGCCTGGGATCTCACGCGTCGTGAGCGTGCGCCTGGAGCGCGGGCAGCTGGTCACCGACGACCAGGAGGCGGGCAGGGCGCTGGCGGGCCTCGTCTAGGCGGGAGCGAAGGCCGCCGGCGCCGGGGCGGAGCCCGGCGGAGAGGGCCGCCGGCGCGGAGGCGGCACGACGACGGGGCCGCATACGGGAGGCAGCGCGCCGGCAGCCCGGGCCGCTGCGCCGAAGGCTCGCCGACGGGGCGCGCTCAGAAGTCGAGCTTCTCTCCCGGGCGCAGGATGACTACCTCGGCCCCCTGCACGCGCGCGGCGAACTCGCCCGGTTCGGCGGCGACCACGGGGAAGGTGTCGAAGTGCATCGGCACGACCCGCCGCGGCCGCAGGAACTCGACTGCCTTGACCGCGTCGTCGATGCCCATCGTGAAGTTGTCCCCGATCGGCAGGAAGGCGAGGTCGATCGTATTCAGCTGGCCGATCAGCTTCATGTCGTAGAAGAGCCCCGTGTCGCCGGCGTGATAGACGGTGCGGCCGCCGAGCGTGACCAGGAATCCGACCGGCGGGCCGGTGTAGCGCGACGCGTCGGGGCCGTAGCCGCCCCCGTGATGGGCGATCGTCAGCTTGACGCGGCCGAAGGGAAAGACATGGGCGCCGCCGATGTGCATCGGGTGGACGGCGGCTCCCTCCCCGGCACAGAGCATGGCCAGCTCGTAGGAGGCGATGATCGTCGCCCCGGTGCGCCGGGCGATGGCCAGGGCGTCGCCGACGTGATCGCCGTGGCCGTGCGTGAGCAGGACGAAGTCGGCCTCGATCGTCCCGGGGTCGGCGGCGGCGAGGGGATTCCCGGTCAGGAAAGGGTCGACGATCAGCCGGTGCGCCTCATGGACGAGCTGCACGCCGGCATGGCCTAGGAAACGGGCTTGCGGCATCGTGGCCTCCCTCGCGACGGACCTTCGTGCTCGGCCCCAGGGAAGCGCATCGGGGCCTCCGCTGTCAACGCGGCAGGCGCAGGACCGGCGGCCCCCCCCGCGCCGTCCATGCGGCCTTGCCCACTCGATCCGGCGCCCATAGACTGCCCGCTGTCCGGACCTGGCGAGGATGCGGGGGGAGTCGCAGATGCGGACGCCACGCTGGCTGGCTCGTCTGACCGGGGCCTCCGGCCCGGCCGACATGTCCCTGCTCGGGCATCTCGACGAGCTGCGCTCCGTGCTCGTCTCCTGCCTCTGGATGCTGCTGCTGCTCATGGTCGCCGGCTGGTTCTTCTCCGGACGGCTGCTCGACCTGATCGTCCGCAGCACGGTGGGAGAGGCGCAGTTCATCCGGCCGATCGAGGGGTTCTCGACCCGCATGAAGCTGGCGCTGACGCTCGGCCTGGTCGCCGGGCTGCCCTTCTACGCGGCCCAGATCTGGGGCTTCGTCGTTCCCGGGCTCCTGCACCGCGAGCGCAGCCTGGTGCGGCCGATCGTCCTCTGGTCGACGCTGCTCTTCCTGATCGGCATGGCCTTCTCGAGCTTCGCGCTGACGCCGACGATGATCGGCTTCCTGACCGCCTTCGGCACCGAGCACGTGCGCGCGCAGATCGCCGTCGGCTACCTCTTCGACTTCTTCTTCAAGATGGGCATCGCCTGCGGGCTGCTGTTCCAACTGCCCCTGGTCGTGGCC
>VGIY01000172.1 GCA_016867695.1 Candidatus Eiseniibacteriota bacterium
GACTACGGCTGCCGGGAGGAGAGCGCGGTCCGGGTGCATCGCAACACGATCGAGGGGTTCAACTACGGACTCCTCGTCGGTCGCGTGTGCGGCGGCACTGAACAGGAGCTCTCGGACATCGAGGTTCACGACAACTACTTCGCCTCCAACGGCGGCGGAGGGGGCGGCGGAGCCGTCTGGGTGCGCGCGTCGGGCGGCGGCGTGGCGGTCCACTACAACGGTTTCAGCGGCAACTACTGCGGGGTCAAGAACACGGCCGCCGCTCAGGTCGACGCGCGCTACAACTGGTGGGGGGATCCGAGCGGACCGACGGTTCCGGGCCGCGGCGGCGACCCGATCGAGGGGGACGTCCTCTACGATCCGTTCTACACAGCGAATCTCGTCTGCGTGCCCGATCCGATGAAGCTGAACCTCTCCGCTCCGGACGGCACGGTGACGGTGAAGTACCTGGGCGGAGGATCGCATCCGATCTTCGGCTACTCCGTCACCTTCGCCTGGGACGGGGACGTGGTCAGCACGACGAGGTACGATGTCGACGAGGGCCCCTTCATGGCCGAGACGTGCGACACCTACTTCGCGGTCAGTGTTCCCCCCCCGGCGCACACGCTCGTCGTCGACTGCGCGATGCTGTGCGAAGACACGAGCATCCTGGGCGTGGCCTTCCCGGGCGATCTCTTCTCGATCGACTTCAGCGCCGTGGGATCGGGCACGAGTCCGGTGGATCTGGAGATCGTGAGCCTGGTGACGAGGGAGCGCAACGGCGTCACCGGCGTCAGCGAGGATGACGGCGAGATCCAGGTGGATGTCGTGGCGCCGACGGTCTCGAGCGTCCACATCGCCAATCTGACGCTGATCCACACTGACGACTACGTCAAGGATGGGGACGACCTGGAGGTGACCGCCGTCGTGACCGACGACGAAGGGGTCGACAAGGAGGACATCCTGGCCGACCTTTCTGTGCTGCTCGACGGCGGCGACACGGCTGTCGAGCCGGACAGCTACGACGGCACCGTGGCCACCTGGACGGTTCCGCTGGCGGACGTGACCCTGGCCGCCGACGGCACCCGCTTGGTCACCGTGAACGCCACGGACCGGCTGGGCAACCCGGCCGCGGCGGGCAGCGATGGCATCATCGTCGACAACACGCCCCCGACCTCGCCGAGCGACTTCGCCGCCGCGCCGGGGCACCAGACGGTGCAGCTCGGCTGGACCAACGGCAGCGATGACCACTACGCCGGCGTCAAGATCGTCTACAACCGGTGGGGCGCCTATCCGGAGTATGGCAGCAACAACGGCAGCCCGAGGCCGAGCCCCGACTATCCGACGGCGCATTCCGATCCGGACGTTGCCTTCGCGGCTGCGGGCACGAGCTACACCTGGAGCCAGACCGACCGCGACATCTACTTCTTCAGCGCCTTCTCCTACGATGAGGCGCGCAACTACTGCGCCATCCCGGACACCGCCAGTGCGACCAACTACTGGCTGGGCGATGTCAACGGCGATGGTGCCGTGGGGACGGGCGACATCAGCGTGCTCGCGAGCAGCTACTACGAGCCGGAGGGCGGCGGCGCCTGGGACAACCGGTGCGACGTCGGCCCGACGCACAACGGCAGCCGGCTCGGGCTGCCCTATCCCGACGACCAGGTCCAGTTCGAGGACTTGATGATCTTCGCCATGAACTTCGGCGTGGTCGCTCCGCAGGCGCTGCCGCCGGTGGGCGTGCCGCCGACGGAGACGACCGGCGCGGTGGCGCTGCGGCTCGTGCCGCCCGCCTCCGTGGCTCCGGGCGCGGAGCTGTCGGTGCCGGTCTACCTGGAGGACGCGCGCGGGGTGGTCCAGGGGGTCCACTTCGCGGTCGGCTACGACGCGCGGACGCTCCAGTACCTGGGGGCGCAGCCCGGGGCGCTGGTGCAGGGGTGCGGGGAGAGCTTCTTCATGCCGGTGGTGCACGAGGGACAGCCGGTGGTGGACGCGGCGGCGCTGGGCGACGGGGCGACCTTCGGGCGCTCGGGCGAGCTGGCGGTGCTGCGCTTCCGCTGCACGGGCGAGGGGTCCCTGGCGCTGCGGCTGGAGGGGATCTCGGCGCGCAACGTGCTGAACGAGGATCTGTTCGCCGAGACGAGCGATGTGGTTTCGGGTCCGGAGGCGCGGATCCCGGCGGAGGTGTTCCTGGGGGCGAACCGGCCCAACCCCGCACAGGGCGGGACGGGGATCGTCTTCGGGCTGCCGGGTGCGGCTGAGGTTCGCCTGGCGGTCTACGACGTGAGCGGTCGCGCGGTGCGGACGCTGGTGAGCGGGAGCCTGGCCGCGGGCGAGCATGCGATCGTCTGGGACGGCCGTGACGAGGGGGGCCGCGCGGTGTCGGGCGGCGTCTACCTCTACCGGCTGGAGACGCAGGGCCGGACGATCACGCGCAAGATGGTCGTCACCGAGTAGTCCGATCCCCCCGAGCCAGGGGAGGCCCCGCGCCGGGCGCGGCGGCCTCCCCCGGCCGGGACGGGGGGGGGGCACGGAAGGGGTTACGCCTTCCGTCCTCCCCGCTATTGCCGTAGAATCATCGGCAAGCGACCCGGCGCCCGCCTCGAGGTCTCGGCCGCGAGGCGGGCGGCGCCCGGCGACGAACGCGAACGTGGAGGTTGGCGATGGGGCGCGCGATCAGATCCCGCATGCGTTGGCTCGTCTTCCTGGGGCTGGCGGTCCCGGCGGCCCTGGCGATCCTCCCGGGCGCGGCCGCGCCTGACATCCGCGTCTCGCTGCAACCCGACCCCGCCTGTGCGGACCAGGGGGAGCAGTTCCGGCTCTTCGTCTACGTGGACAGCGCCGGCAGCGAGTTCAACGGCTACGAGACGGTCATTCGCTTCAATCCCAATCGCCTGCTCGCGCTCAGCGCGCAGGAGGAGTCGGTGATGGTCGATGTCTGCGGCAACACCTGGTGGCGCAGGCGGATCGGCGCCGACTCGGTCTTCATCTCCCATGTCGCCCTCTGCGGCGCGCTGACGGCGACCGGGCCGGGGGCGCTCTCCTCGATCACCTTCCGCGCCCTCCAGGGGCCGGCGGTGACTCCGGTCGTCTTCGACTACATCGAGTTCTACGACGCGGGCGAGATCGTCCCCAGCGTGAGCCACGACGGGGTCGTCGTGATCACGCCTGATTGCCCGCCGTCGGGGGCCTGCTGTCTCGGCGACGGATCCTGCACGGAAGTGGACGAACCCGACTGCGCGGCGCTCGGCGGCGAGTTCCAAGGTTACTTCGTCCCCTGCACGCCCGACCTCTGCCCGAGAGCGGGCGTCTGCTGCGTGGGCGAGACCTGTCTCCTGGCGCTCGCCGGCGAGTGCGCCGATTTGGGCGGCGAGTGGTACGAGGAGTGGTCCGCCTGCGACCCCAATCCCTGCGAGTTTTCGCCGGTGGGCGAGGCACCGGCGGCGCGCGTGCCCGCCCGTCTCGAGTGCGTGCCCAATCCCACGACCGGAAGCGTCCGCCTGCGGTACGACCTCGCCGGGGCGGCGTATCCGCGGATCGAGATCTTCGATGCCGCCGGGCGTCTGGTGCGCAGTCTGGCCGGCCGGGCCGGCCCTGCGGCTCGGGGGACGATCCAGTGGGACGGGCGCGACTCGGGCGGGCGGCGCGTGCCTCCAGGCGTCTACCAGGGGCGGCTGACGGCGGGGGACGAGACCGTCGCCGGGCAGGTGATCCTCATCGAGTGATCGCAGCACTGCGGATCGCGGATTCCCGCAGGAGCGGGCAGGCGCAAGGGCGGGGTGTGCCTGGACCTCTCGCCCCGGCCGATTCCGCTCGCCGGGCGCCTCCAAGTCCGCTCGCCCCGGCCGCGGCGGGGCCGGGCGGCGCGAGTGGACCGGGCGGCCCGCGAGCGGCCGCCCGGCGACGGATCGGTCCGGTGCGAGACGGCGCGGCGCCGATCTAGACGACGCCCTGGTCCATCATCGCGTCGGCGACCTTGAGGAAGCCGGCGATGTTGGCGCCGTTGACGTAGTTGCCCGGCGTGCCGAAGGCGTCGGCAGCCTCGACGCAGGCCTTGTGGATCGCCTTCATGATCCCATGCAGGCGCTGATCGACCTCCTCGCGGCTCCAGGAGAGGCGCAGGCTGTTCTGGCTCATCTCCAGCCCCGAGGTCGAGACGCCGCCCGCGTTGGCCGCCTTGCCCGGGCCGTAGAGGATCTTCTTGTCGAGGAAGAGCTTCACGCCGTCGGGCGTGGTCGGCATGTTCGCGCCCTCGGAGACGACGTAGACGCCGCTACCCACCAGGTTTGCCGCGTCCCGGGCGTTGATCTCGTTCTGCGTCGCGCTGGGGAAGGCGCACTGGGCCTTCACGCTCCAGAGCGGGTTGTGCCCCACACTCGGATCGATCTGCGCGTAGGTCGCGCCCTTGAACTTCTCGGCGTACTCCTTGATGCGCCCGCGGCGGATGTTCTTGAGCTGCATGACGAAGGCGAGCTTCTCGCGGTCGAGGCCCGCCGGGTCGTGGATGAAGCCGTTCGAGTCGGAGAGCGTGACCGGCTTGGCGCCCAGGTCGAGCAGCTTCTCGACGGTGTACTGGGCGACGTTGCCGCTGCCGGAGACGATGCAGGTCTTGCCCTCTAGCGTCTCCCCGCGGGTGCCGAGCATCTCGGCGGCGAAGTAGACGCTGCCGTAGCCGGTCGCCTCGGGCCGGATGAGCGAGCCGCCCCAGTTGAGGCCCTTGCCCGTCAGCACGCCGGTGAACTCGTTGCGCAGCTTCTTGTACTGGCCGAAGAGGTAGCCGATCTCGCGCCCGCCCACGCCGATGTCGCCGGCGGGGACGTCGGTGTCAGCGCCGATGTGGCGGAAGAGCTCGCTCATGAAGCTCTGGCAGAAGCGCATGACCTCCATGTCGCTCTTGCCCTTGGGATCGAAGTCCGACCCCCCCTTGCCGCCGCCCATCGGCAGCGTGGTCAGGCTGTTCTTGAAGACCTGCTCGAAGGCGAGGAACTTGAGGATCCCGAGATTCACGCTCGGGTGGAAGCGCAGGCCGCCCTTGTAGGGACCGATGGCGCTGTTCATCTCGATGCGGAAGCCGCGGTTGACCTGGACCTCGCCGGCGTCGTCGACCCAGGGCACGCGGAACAGGATCACTCGCTCCGGCTCGCAGATGCGCTCGAGGACCTTGGCCTTGCGGTACTCGGGCCGCTGGTCGAGCACCGGCCAGAGCGACTCGACGACCTCGTGGACCGCCTGGTGGAATTCCTTCTCGCCGGCGTTCCTGGCAACGATCTGCTCCATGAAATCGGCTACCGACTTCGCCATGGGTTCCTCCTGACCCCGTTGCGGGGTCGAGCTGCTTGGGCGTCTGACGGCCTGGGACGGCCGCGGAGTGGCGGCCGCGAAAACGCAAGGCGGAAGAGTAGCAGCCGGCCCCGCCGCGCGGCAAGGCGGATGTTGTGGCGGCTGCCGCGGCGGCGGCGCTGCGGCTGTTGGCGCGGATCGGAGACCGGGAGTATGATCGTCGAGTGCGCGCGTAGCGCGAAGCGGCGCGAGGACGGCGGAGAGCGCTGATCAGGCCCGAGCGGCCGCGGGGCCCGGAGGGCCTGGAAGGCTTGGTGGGCCTGGAGGGTCTGGTGGGCCTGGAGGGCCTGGTGGGCCCGGAAGGCCTGGTGGGCCAGGAGAGCGGGATAGGCCGGGGGGAGCGATGAGGGTCCTCGACAGCGGCATCCTAGGGGCGCTGGCGCTGTGGCTGGCCACGGGAAGCGGACTTTCGGCCGCGCCGGCCCGACCCTGCGCGGCATCCGCGCTCGCTTTCGCCCGGAGCTCGGACCGGGCGCATCCGCGGCTCGGAGGCTGCGAGACGACCAGACGCGAGTACGGCTGGCCTCCGGCGCGGGATTCCCTGGCGCTGGCCGCCCTGGAGGAG
>VGIY01000173.1 GCA_016867695.1 Candidatus Eiseniibacteriota bacterium
GCCGCGCCGTGTCATGTACGACCCGCCGGCCTCGACGAAGCTCTTGGCCAAGCCGAAGTCACTCAACTTGGCGGTGAACATGCTCTTCCCCGTACGGCGGAGAAGGATGTTCGACGGCTTCACATCGCGATGGACGAAACCACACTGATGAGCCCACTCCAGGGCGCTGAGGACCTCGCAGGTGTAGCGGCTCGCCTCCGCCATGCCCAGCGGCGCACCTCGGACCTCAGCCATCAGCCGGTTCAGATCGCCGCCGTCCATGTACTCCGAAACGAAAAACATCCCCTGATCCGTGCGGCCGTGGTCTATGAGCGGGACGATGTGTCGATGGGAAAGCTGCCGCAGCACGGTCATCTCTCTCTGGAAGAGCTCGTTCGCCTGCCGGTCCGTCAGACCCTGAGGCAGCAGCTTCTTCAATGCTACCAGCCGACCGTTCGATTCGCGCCAAGCCTTGTAAACGACCCCCATCCCACCGCGTCCCAGTTCGGCGAGCAGGTGGTAGCCATTCATCGGCAACGGACCCGTGGCTTGCTGCGCCCGGGCGGCGCAGTCCCGGCACAAGTAAAGGAGGCTGTCCCAGACATCCGCGTCGCCTTCGAGACCCCGCGACGCGGCGCGACCGCACTCCGCGCACACCACGGTGCGCACCGCCCGGAGCTCTTCGCCCCGCGAGGCGTCGGGGGCGGTCGCGGCCGTCGGAGCGTGGTCGTGCCGCGGCGGATCGCACGAATCGGTTTCGGAGGGATCGACGAGCACGGTCATGACGGTGTTGCCGATACGCACGTGATCGCCGTGCTGGAGGCAGGTGGCCGCGGTGCGGGTGCCATTCACGTAGGTGCCGTTGAGGCTCTCCAAATCGCGGAGGTAGAGGTTCGGAGGACTGATTTCGAACAGGCAGTGGTTGCGCGATACGAACGGCTCGTTCTCAGGGAGACGCAGATGGGCCTCGCGGGCCCGGCCTACCAGGAAGCGATCGGGCCCGGCGAAGGAGAACTCCCTGCCGGCCGCCACGCCACTCTCGATCCTCAGTACCACCCGCATTGCGCGTGCTGGACACTCCTCGTTCGGGACACGGCGACCACCACCGTTAGCACCAGATGGCCTGGGCGTCAAGCCGTTTCTTGTCATCGTACCGCCTTGCCTCCGCTCCGCGGGTCCCATGCTCGGTCCCGTCATCGGATCCCCTCGGCGCACCGCGTACCCCTGCAGATCCGGTGCCAGCGCCGAACGACACGCCTCCGGCAGCTTGTGACCCTTGCGGCCGTCCATTTCGTGGAGAGTCGTGATCGATTCTTGGATAGTGGGCGCTCTGCCAGCGAGCCGCGGATCTCTCGCGGTTGCGCGGCACAGAGATCTCGCGCCCGCTCACCAAGGCGTTCGGCGGCCGCTGAGCCCACGCCGCGAGAGTAACCTGCCCGTCCAGCCACACAGCGAGTCCCGAACTGGTCCGAGTCTCACCGCGGCATGCTTCTTGACCCGATGGTCGTGCCGGAGATGTTGCGCCAGAGCGAGAGCCAGCCCGCGAACAGGCTCGGAGCCAGTCACTGGAGGTTCACATGGCGCCGCACATGTACACTCGAACGAAGTGGGCGCCCGGCCAGACCAGGCGCGGCTCCCCACCTGATCTCCGGAGGAACGCCAGTCTTTAGATCGTCTTCGTCTGCATCGCGGCCTCTTCGGCGGTCACGGCCCTGGATGAGCTGCACCTTCTCGGCCGGAGGCAGGCGCTGATGCTCTTTGGTCTGTCCATCGAGGGGTACCTGCAGAGGGGCGGGTCTACCAGCTCCTCACGGCGCCACTGATGCACGCCGAACTGCTGCACCTCGGATTTCACATGCTGACGTTGTGGTGGCTCGGTCCCTGGCTCGAACAGGAGTTCGGACGTCGTCCCTCCGTTTAGGCCTCTTCCGGCTTCCTGGTGGCCGGATTTGCTGATGGATCGGACGGGTGATATCGTCCCGCCTGGCGAGGGGCCAGGGGGGGACGGTTATGGACGACAAGACGCTGTACGCCAGGCTGCTCGGCTTGACGCCGCCCTGGGGGATCGAGAGGGTGGAACTGAAGCTGGCCGAAGGAGAGGTCCACCTCTTCGTGGCGCTGCCCACTAAGGAGCTCTGGGTCTGCCCGGAGTGCCTTGAGCGGGCGCCGAAGATTGTCTTCGACAAGTTCCATGTGGCCAAGCACCTCAATGACGCCGTGGACAAGGTCCGCCGGAGCGAGCACCGCGTCCTTCGCACGAACGGCAAGGAGTGGCTCAAGGGGACGAAGCACGATTGGCTTCGCAACCCGGCCCGGTTCAGCTTGGCCGAGTGGCGTCACTTCCTTCGGCTGGCCCGGCGGAGCGATCTCAAGACGGCTCGCGCCTGGTCCCCCAAGGAGGAGTTCATGCGGTTCTGGGACTACCGTTACCGCGGTGCTGCCGACCGGCACTTCCGCAGCTGGTACAACTGGGCCATGCGCAGCCGCCTGGAACCCATCAAGCATGTTGCCCGGATCATCAACCGCTACTACGAGAACATCGCCACCTACTTCCGACACCCGATCACCAATGCGGCTGCCGAGGGCATCAACGCGACGATTCAGCGGGTCAAGGCCATGGCCTGAGGCTTCCGCAATCCCGAACGCTTCCGAATGGCGATCTACTTCCATTGCGGCGGTCTCGACCTATGTCCCAGCACGGCCATGTTCACCCAATGAGATCAACCACTCGATTCCCGGAAGACCCATCCATCTTTGGCGCTTACAGCGATGGGACTCGAATCGCGACACGCGCGAGCACCCTGGCGGCCGAGTCCGGCTCTCCTTTCAGTCGGGTCGTGCTGGAGTCGCCGCGGTCGGAGGCGGAGGTGGCCTGCGCCGTGATCGACGCACCGCGAAGGACTTCACGGTAATCCAGCCGGTGCGCGGAGACTGCTTCACCGAGGAGGCCCAAGACCGATTCCTGCGCTTGCAGCCGGGTGTCTACGGGAAGACCATCGAGGCGCTCAAGAGCATCGATGAGCCGAACTACCGCCTCAAGCTGATCGAGAGTCCCACCGCCACGAGCCCCATCCTCGGACTCACACGAGCTCTCGGCTACTTCGCCGAATGTGATCGGGGGTTTGAGGTGACCACGTGGCAGGGAGGATGCAGGACAGGGCTCGCGAGCGGCACCCTGGGCCGGCTGCTGGGAGAGACGCCGGCGGGGGCGTCCCTGCCCCAGCTGCGCAGCCAGCCGGAGGCACAGGGGGATCTCGCTCGGAACAGGCGCTGTGGCACGCCTCGGCAAGGGCCGCATCGGATACGGACCCGCCGGGCACGGGAAGGCGGTGCTGCGCGGCGTCTGTACCGTCTTTGGCGAGGTCTCCTGTGCTTCGGCGGGTATTGCGGGCTGACGGACGCGGAACTCGGGTGCGCCGGCACGGCACGGGCGCGCTCCCGAGGAAGGTCCTCGTCAGGCTACCGGGCGATGGGCTACACTGACCTTCGGGGTGGTTGCGGCCTCGGGAGTCACGCCGGGGGCCGGGAGGGAGAGGGACTCGCGCAGCGCTGGCGTCCGACAGGGCGCAAGTCGAGCGATGAGATCACGGTGGATGAGCTTGCGCGCGATCGGCAGCCGTGCGCAACCAACGGATCGAGATGAAACTGGGTACCCTGCGGTGCGTCCTCCTCAAGGCCATCGGGCGCGGCGGCGTTCCCGCCGGGGCGGTGCCTACAGGCCGCGTCGACGCGTGCCCGTCGCACGGGAGCGACCGACAGTTGACCACACCATGCCACATCTGCGGCATCACCGATGTGGGCCGGGTGCGCAAGCTCAATGAGGATGCGTATCGCATCTCCGCCGATGGTCGCTTCTTCGTGGTGGCGGACGGGATGGGTGGCCACGCCGCCGGAGAGGTCGCGAGCGAGCTCGCCGTCAGCACTCTCGTCGACTTCGTGCAAGACGCGCTGCACCGGGAGGGTGCCCCGCCGGACGCGGACGTGGCGTCGCTGCTGTTGCGCGCCATCGATGCGGCACACGAGCGCGTGCGTCGCGAGGCCGCCGCACGCGAAGGCTGTAAGGGGATGGGTACGGCCATCGTGATGGGCATGGTGCTGGGCGATAGGCTCCACACCTGCCACGTCGGCGATTCCCGATGCTATGTGATGACTGCTGCGGGTCTCACGGTCCTGACACGGGATCACTCTATGGTCGCTCGGTTGGTGCAGGCGGGCACGCTCAATCCGGGCGACGTCAGGACCCATCCTCGCCGGAACGAGCTGCTGCAGGCCCTCGGCCTTCCGATGCAGTTGGAGCCTGATGTGAATGCGTGCGACCTTGCGACCCGGGATCGCGTCCTGCTATGCTCTGACGGGCTCTGGGAATCGCTGGAGGACGACGACATCCGAAGGATCATCAGTGGGGATCGGTCGGTCGTCGGCTGCGCTCGCAGATTGGTCGACCGGGCGGCCAGGGCCGGAGGAAGGGACAACATCACAGCGGTCGTGTATGAGCACGTGCCACCTTCGCCCTCCGCACGGACCGATGACGCGTCGGCCTGCACCAGCAACGGACCGCACCTAGGCCCGAACGAACAAGGGCTAGCGAAGGGGGCGAAAGGAGAGAACATGTAGGGAGGTGACCGTGAGACGGGTTGGTCTGGCGGCGGTCTTGACTCTCGTGTTGTGTGCGGCGGGCGCGCAGGACGTGGTCTACCTGCCCAAGGCGTCGTTCTCCTTCCCGCCCAAGGACGCTGCGGTTACGGTGCAGGAGGCGGCGGATGTCGACGCGGCACCCGACGGGTCGATTCACGTCGTCGACCGCAAGGGCGCCGTCGTCGTCTTCACGCAGGGCGGGACGCCGCAGCGCAGCTACGCCGTTGACGCCCGCAGCCAGCCGATCGCAATCGCAATCGGCCCTGACGGCTCGGCGTACGTGCTGGACCGCAAGAGCAAGTCGGTGACGGTCTTTGCCCCGGACGGGCAGCCCCGTGGCAGCTTCGGCGGCCCGGGCGACCGCGGGGGAAAGTTCAACAATCCGCTCGATATCACGCTCGGCACGGGCGGTCTGGTCTACGTGCTCGACGCCGGCCGACGGAGCATACAGGTCTTCACTCTCGAAGGCCTCTTCATTCGCGAGGTCCAGTCCCCGACCCGTTTCGGCGAGCCGGCAGCCCTGGCCGTTGCACCCGACGGAACGATGTTCGTTTCTGATCGCAAGACACCTGGGCTGTTCCATCAGGTCCCTCCCTTCGACCGCATTCCGTGGCGCGTGGAGGTTCCCGACCGGATGGTGCAGGGCGTCACGATCGAGGGTGGAGCTCTCGAGGACGTGGTGTCGATGGATGTGAATGCCAACGGCACGGTTCTGTTGCTGGATCGGGCTCGGGGCAAGGTGGTCAGACGCCGGCCGGCGGAGACGGTCGACACGAACCGAAACGACGTCATCTACGGTGGCCTGGGCACGACGTTCGGATCTTTCATGAAAGCCACGGCGCTGGCCTTCGCGGGTGTCGACGAGGTCGTCGTCCTGGACGCTGAGCTGCGCAAAGTGGAGCGCATCCGGCTCGAGGGCGAGGCGTCGTTGCCCCCGATGCCGGCGATGGAGTCGGCGATTCGCGTCACCTTCGGGAATCCGCGGACGCTTCCGGGCGTGATTGCGGCGCTGGACTGTGACTCGACCGGGGTGTTGCGGTTCTTTTTCGAGACGGATAGGAAGGCGGTCGTCTCCCGGAGGGCGAAGCGGACGTCCTTCATGACGGCGTACGGCGATAGTGCTACCGGCTTTGAGCCGGATCCCTCGGCAAGCGAGCTAAGCTACGGGCGTACCCTCTCCTCGGTCGGCGGGGTCGCGGTTCGGGACACGATCGTGGTCGTCACGGATCA
>VGIY01000174.1 GCA_016867695.1 Candidatus Eiseniibacteriota bacterium
CGGACACGAGTGACATGCTAGGCTCCTCCGTTCCCATGCGGATCTGGACTCCGAACACCGGGGGGAGCCGGCATGCCAGTCAAGGACAGAGCCCAACTCGATTTCGGTAGTCTGCCCTTCGGGTATCTGAAGACCGACTACAACATCCGCTACACTTGGCGCGACGGCCGTTGGGACGACGGCGTCGAGACGGATGCGGAGATCTTTCCCATCCACATCGCCGCGACCTCCCTGCACTATGGGCAGGCGGCCTTCGAGGGGCTCAAGGTCTACGAGGCCCGCGACGGCCGCGTGCTCAGCTTCCGGGTCGAGGAGAACGCCAAGCGCATGCAGCACTCGGCCGAGACGCTGATGATGCAGCCCGTGCCGGTCGACCTCTTCAAGCGCGCCGTCCACCGCGTCGTGCAGCTCAACCAGCGCTTCATCCCGCCCCACGGCTGCGGCGCCTCCCTCTACATCCGCCCCCTGCTCTTCGGCACCGGACACCGCATCGGCGTGCGCCCGGCCGACGAGTACACCTTCATGGTGCTCGTCACGCCGGTCGGGCCCTACTTCAAGCAGGGCTTCTCGCCGACCAAGCTGATCATCGAGACCGAGATCGACCGCGCCGCCCCCCTGGGCGTGGGCACGGCCAAGGCCGGCGGCAACTACGCCGCGGGCATGCGGGCCACGGTCAAGGCCAAGCAGGCCGGCTACGGCGAGGCCCTCTACCTCGACGCCAGGGAGCACAGATACATCGACGAGCTGGGAGCGGCGAACTTCTTCGGCATCACCCGGCGGAACGTCTACGTCACGCCCAAGTCCCCCTCGATCCTGCGCTCGATCACCAACCTGTCGCTGCGCGAGATGGCGCCCGACGTCGGCTACGGCGTCGAGGAGCGGCCCATGCCTCTGGCGGAGCTGCGCGAGCTGGTCGAGGCGGGCGCCTGCGGCACGGCGGCCGTGATCACGCCGATCGAGAGCATCACCCACGGCGGCGAGGAGATCGTCTACCTCGCGGACGGCAAGCCGGGGCCGCACTGCACGAAGCTCTACCAGGCGCTGACCGCGATCCAGTTCGGAGACGCGCCCGACCGCTTCGGCTGGACGGAGGAGATCCCGCTCTAAGATCTGGCCGCCTGGGGATCGACGGTCCGCGGCGGGCCCGCGAGAAACGAGGGCGGTCCCTCCCCCCCGCGGGGGGAGGTGAACCGCCCTCGTTTGTCCTTGAGTGGGCCGCTCCGCGTTACCGCAGCAGCACGCCCGCGCGGCGGACTTCCGTCCCCTCGGCCGACATGCGGATGAAGTAGACGCCGCTCGGCTGCGGCGATCCCGCCTCGTCCCTGCCGTCCCAGATCCAGCTCTGTTCGCCGGCGGCAAGCGTTCCCAGCCGAGCCGCGCGCAGGCGCCGCCCGGCGATGTCGTGGACCTCCGCGGTCGGGGAGGCGGCGCGCGGCAGGGCGAAGCGGACCTCGAGGCCCGCTCCCGGCAGCGTGCGCACGGCATGGACGCAGGGCCCGCTCCCTCCCGTCGCCGGGGCCGGCAGCGCCGAGGGGTCCGCGCCCTCGCCCTGCAGCGCGACCTGGACGAGCGGCTCGTCGGGATCGTTGGTCGTCATCTCCAGCGTGGCGGTGTAGCCCTGCGAGTCGAGCGGCGTGAAGGAGACGAGCACCGTCTCCGTGGCGCCGGGCAGGACAAAGAAGCGGGAGCGGTTAGCGGTGAAGCGCGGATTGTTGATCGCCAGCGTGCGTACCGAGAGCGGATCGGGTCCCAGGTTGCGCACCTCCATCGGCCAGGTGACGGTCGAGTTGGGGGGCACGAAGCCGTAGTCGTGGCTCATCGCCGGCAGGAAGATGTCGGGGGCCACCGCTCCGGCCACCGTGCAGCGCATGCTGTCGGTGACGGCGTTCCCGCCCAGGTCGTGAGCGCGGACGAAGACCCAGTAGTCCCCGCGGCCGAAGGCGGCCGTGTCCCAGTAGTAGGCGCCGTCGGTGCTCTCCACATAGCCGTCGCCGTCGGTGTTGGTGACGATGAAGAAGAAGTCGCGGTAGTCGTAGTTGGCCCGGGTCTGCATCGGGCTGATCGTGCGGTAGATCGTGCTCTCCGTGCCGGCGTTGGGGATCAGGCCGGTGAAGGTCACCGAGTTCGTCACCGGCACCGACTGCAGGGCGCCGTCGATCCAGTACTCGATCTTCCAGGGGTTGAGCCGCCACTGGGGCATGCCGACGATGTCGCCGACCTTGGCGATGATGTCGACGTTGCCGCTCAGGGCGTCCGGATTGAGCACCGTTCCCGAGCCCTGCGCGGCGAAGCCGAAGCGCCGGCCCTGGTAGGCGGCCTCGAAGACGGGGGGATCGAGGTCGGGGCGGGGGTCCATGTACTCGAGGGGATTGCCGATCGAGATGTACCAGCTCCAGGGATAGCCCCCCGTGCCGCGCACCTGGTTGAAGTGCACGTGGTGGAAGTTGGCCACGGGCCAGTAGGCGGTCATGCCGATGTAGTCGTTGACCTCGACGAAGTCGCCGATGTCGAACTGCATCGTCGCCGAACTGATGTGCCAGTAGAGCCAGCCCTCGCCGTTGGCGATCGGCTGGCCGATCATCAGACCGCTGTAGTAGGGTTCGTTGTAGGTCAGGTGCGTCAGCGTGCCCCGGGAGACCGAGTAGGTGGCCACCGGGCCGGAAGGGGTGACCAGATCGATCCCGTCGTGGTAGTAGCCGCCGCCCCCGTAGTTCTGGTACTCGCCGTAGTGGTTGCCCAGGCCGTGCGGCTGGTCGAAGGGCATGTAGGGCCAGGGCTCCGCTCCCGCCGGCGGGGCGCCCGCGGCCAGGCCGGCGACGGCCAGGAGGACCGGCAGCAGGGCGGCGCGACGGCCGATCGAGTGTGCGTGGCTGCGCTGCATCGTCGATACCTCCTCGTTAGGGCAGGGTCGTGCGGTAGACCGCGCGCCTGGTGGTGATCGTGAGCGTCTTCCCCGTGTCGTCGAGGATCGCCGTCGGGGTGAAGATGTTCCAGGCGTCGAAGGCGAGGCGCGCCTCGTGGCGCAGTGCGCCGCGAGCGTCGTAGGCGCGCACCACTCCGTCGGGGTGGCGCTCCTCGACCGCCACGCGCGGGCCGAGATCGCGGGCGAGGCCCGCCAGCAGCCAGCCGTCGCCGGCGGCGAGGTCGACCGAAGTGAAGGCGAGACCCTGATCGCGAAGCGAGTCGCGCCAGAGGGGCCGCAGGTTCCCGTCGTAGACGCGCAGCTCCTCGCGTCCGGCGACGGCGATCCGCGCCCCGTCGGGCGCGATCGCGACGCGACGGACGAGCAGGCCCGTCAGGTCGGCCCGCGCCACCGGCCGGCCGGAGTCCAGAAGCTCGAGCCGCTCGCCGTGAACCGCCACCGTCAGGCGTCCGTCGGGCGTCGCGTCGAAGAGCCGCACCCCGTCGCGGCGCCAGAGCTCGGCGCCGCCGGCGTCGAAGGCGATCAGGCCCGTGGAGGCGCTCTGCGCGAAGTAGAGGCCGCCGTCGGCCGAGAAGCGACCACCGAGCAGGTGGGGGACGACGGCCTCGGCGGCCAGCGTCCCTCCCCGGCCGTAGAAGTGGAGCGCGTTGCGCTCGGGCGCGTTGATGTTCAGGCTCTTGCCGACCACCGCTCCCCGGACCGAGATGCTGTAGCCGACGTCTTCGGTCTCGCCCAGGCTCCAGAGCAGGCGCCCGCGCGCGTCCCTCAGCTCGAAGCGGGCCGTCGGCGCGAAGTCGGCCGCGCCGGCGCGATGGGTGACGACGCCGACGAGGTCCCCGTCGTCGCCCAGGTGGAGCGTCTGTCCCGGCTCGGCCGTCTCCGCGGCCAGCCAGGCGCCGTTCGGCGCGAGCCGTCCGACGCCCGCCTGGCGCAGGACGCCGAGGCCGCCGTCGGGGCGGGGGACGACCTGGAGCAGATCCTCGTCTCCCGCGATGAGCGTCGTCAGGGAAAGCTCGGCGGCGAGGCCGGGGGCGGCCGTCGCCAGCAGCAGGGCCAGCCCCAGCAAGGGCCCCCCTGAAGCCAAGGCGTGTCGCATGGTTCCTCCCTTGATTGCCGGTCGCGCCCGCAACGCCGCCGCGAGGCGAGGGGGTGCCCGGCGGCGACCATCCCATCAAGTATACCGGAATCGCCGCCGCCGAGGAAGTGCGGCCGGCGCGCCGATCTGTGCGCCGGGCCATGCATTGGGCCTGCGCGGCGGACCGCGTGTCGGGCCGTGCGCCGGGGCGCGCGCCGTGCCGGCTAGCGCGCCAGCCCCAGCCACTGGCCGAAGAGGAAGTCCATCCGCCCGATCAGCAGCGACATGCGGCTCATCACCGTGTAGCCGAACGAGGCCCCGAAGGTGACCATCAGGAAGAGGATCCCGACGCGCGCCGTGCCTCCGGCGAGGCGCTTGTGCTCGACCGAGAAGAAGAAGTAGACGAGCCCGGTGAAGGTCCCGGCGAAGACGAAGAGCGCGTTCCAGTGGACGGCGAAGGGCAACGGGAGAAAGAGCAGGCGCCCGCTGCCGGGGCCGGCCAGCGGCACCAGCGTGTCGTGCACCTGGCTGATCGCGTTCGACTGGAGATAGGTGATCATGTAGAGCCCGGCGGTCGTGCCGACGATGAAGGCGAGCGGCCAGCGCGAGATCCAGCCCCCCTTGGGCAGCAGCCGCATCAGCATCATCAGGCCGAGGATCCCGGCGAAGAGGTAGAGCCAGCGCGGATCCCAGACGCCGTGGCCGAAGAGCAGGCCCGCGGCGTCGCGCAGGTTGAGCACCAGCTTGGGCCAGATGTTCTGCCAGAAGAGGCTGACGAACCAGTAGCCCGCCGAGACGCCGACGAAGATCGCCTCGCACACCTTGTAGGCCGGGTTGTCGCGGTAGAGGAAGGAGAAGATTCCCAGCGTCAGGAGTGCCGCCAGCCAGATGCCCGGATCGAGGCTCACGGCGTCACCTCCGGCGGAGTGGCCGCGCGGCGACGGCGGGCCAGGAAGAAGGCCGCGTTGCCGGCGACGACGAAGAGCACGACGACGATGTGGGCGAAAGACTGCGAGAGCATGAACGCGGTGCCCTTGCCCGCGAAGCCGGTCAACGTTTCGAACTCGGCGGCGCCCTTCATGCCTCCCAGGACGCCGGTCACCTGCCTGGGGAAGTAGGTGTAGTAGAGCGGGGCGCTCACCGCGGTCGTGCCCGAGCCGATGGCGGCGTGGAAGCGGTCGCCCGCGAACTGCACCCACTCGACGGTGCCCGGGTAGCCCGCGGAGATGCTGAACACGTAGCCGAAGGCGCCGAAGTCGCGCACTCCGGACATGATCGGGAACTCTTCGATCGGCCGCCCGCGGGCGTCGCGGGGGAAGGCGGCGGGCACGCTCGAGCCCATGCGCTGGATGACGATCTCGTTGCCCGACTGGAACCCCAGGTTGATGTAGTCGACGCCGTACCGCGGGGCGAGCGCCGCCACGGCCGGATGGGCCAGCGCCTCCTGCAGCGCCAGGTCGGCCTGCATCGGGCCCTGCGGCCAGAGACCCATGACGACCACGCGCAGCCCGCGGCTGAGCGCGTACTTGAGGAAGGCGGCGGTCATCGGCTGCAGCTCGGCGGCCGAGCCGGGATCGTAGTCGCAGGCGAGCAGCACGCGGGCGCCGGGGGGCAGGGCCTCGAGGGCCCGGACGATCCCGCGCGACTCGGGCGTGACCTCGATCTTCTGCTCGATGCGCAGGAACAGCGGAACGGTCACCGCCAGGGCGACCAGCAGGAAGATCCAGCGCCGGTCGAGCTTGAGCACCCGATCGAGGAGACTCATCCCTCGCCTCCCAGGTGCGAGCGCTCGATGCCGAGGATCAGCCTGAGGCTCGTCGAGACGATCCCCAGCGC
>VGIY01000175.1 GCA_016867695.1 Candidatus Eiseniibacteriota bacterium
GGGGGGCGCCGATTGACACCCGCCCGTCGGATCCGGACACTGCCGGCATGAGCCGTCCCGCCCCCTCCGCGAGCTGGTACCGGGCCGCCTTCGGCGACCTCTACCCGCTCCTCTATCCGCATCGCGACGACGCCTCGGCCGCGGCCGAGGTCGCGGATCTGCTGGCGCACCTCGTCCCCTTGTCTCCGGGGGCGGGCGTGCTCGACATCGGTTGCGGCACGGGGCGTCACGCGGTGGCCTTCGCGCGGGCCGGGTTCAGCGTCCAGGCCCTGGACCTCTCCGCGGCGCTCCTCGAGCGAGCCGCCGCGCGACCCGCCCTCGCCGGCCGGATCGTCCGGGCGGACATGCGCTGCCTGCCGTTTCGCCAGGCCTTCGATCTGGCCGTCAGCCTGTTCACCAGCTTCGGCTACTTCGCCGAGGAGGCCGAGAACGCCGGCGCGATCAGGGAGATGGCGCGAGTCCTGCGACCGGGCGGGAGCCTCGTGCTCGACCACGCCAACCGGCTCGCGCTCGAGGCGCGGATGATCCCCGAGGATGCGCGCAGGCTGGACGGCTTGCGCTGCGATCAGCGGCGGCGCATCGTCGGCGGGCGCATGCGCAAGGACATCTCCCTGCGCTGGGACGACGGTCGCCGCCTCGACTGGGCGGAGGATGTGCGCCTCTACACCGCCCGGGAGATGCGCGCGCTGCTGCGGGACGCGGGGCTGGAGACGACCGGGCTGTACGCCGCGTTCGACGGGACTCCCTGGAGCCCCGCGGCGCCGAGGATGATCGTCGTCGGGCGCAAGCCTTGAGGCGCATTCCCGCCGCCTCTTCCCGCCCGGAACCCGGCGGCGCGCCGGGGGTCGCGCAGGATGGCGCGGGAACAGCCGGGTCCGCCGGCGCCCGGGCGAAGGAGCCGGGCAAGGCCCCTCGGGGGCTCGAGCGCCCGGGCGCCCGGGCAAGCGCGGCGCGGTTCCGCTCCGGCGCCGGCAACGCGAGGAGACAGCGCTTGTCGAGACTCCTGCTCCGACCCCGCGCGGCCGACGACGCGACGATGCCCTCGCCGGGCGACGCGAGCATCCCGGGGTCTGTCGCGAACCTCATGGGCGAGGCCTGGCCGGCGCTGCTCACGCCCGCCAAGGCGGCGCACGCCAGCGGATCGCCGCTTCTCGACCGGGCGGCCGCGGCGGCGCTGATCGGCCGGCTCAACGCCCACCTTCCGCCTCCGCCTCCGGAGGCGCGCTACATCGTCGCCGGGCAGCAGGCGGGGCTGCTCACCGGGCCCCTCTACACCTTCCTCAAGGCGGTCACCGCCATCCGTCTCGCCGGCGAGCTCGAAGCCGCCGGCGGCGCCCCGGTGCTGCCGCTCTTCTGGATCGCCTCCGAGGATCACGATGTCCTCGAGGTGAACCGGGTGACGATCCAGGGCCGGCGCTTCGTCCACGAGTACGCCGGCCCGCTGTCGAGCGGCGCGGTGCCTCAGGTCGCCGAGATCGACATCCGCGAAGCGCGCGATCCGCTTCTCGCCTTCCTGCGGGAGGCGCTGCCGCCGACCGAGTTCACCGCGGCCATCCTCGAGCTCGTCGCCGCCGCCGACTTCGCCAGCTACGCCACCGCGTTCCGCGACCTCCTGCGGGGCCTCTTCTCCCGCTGGCCGCTGCGCGTCGTCGATCCGCTGGCGCTGCGGCCGCTCACCGCCCCGGTCCTGGCGCGGCTGGCCGAGCGCGCCTCCGAGTGGCCCGAGCGCCTCGCGGCGGGCGCCGCCGACCTCTCCCGCGGCGGCCTGAAGGCGCCGCTGGCCGCCGCGCGCATCTACGAGGTCGGCGCCGGACGGCGGGCGCCCTTCGAGATCGACACCCCGGAGGCGGCCGAACTCATCCGCCGCGCTCCGGAGCGCTTCTCGGCCGGCGCGGCGCTGCGGCCCATCTGCCAGGATGCCGTCCTCCCCGTTCTCGCCACCGTCGCCGGGCCGACCGAACTCGCCTACCTGCGCCAGATCGAGCCCCTCTACCCGCTCGCCGACGCCCGCCCGTCGCTGCGCCACCCGCGGATCTCGGCCACCTTCCTCACTCCGGCGCTCGCCCGGGCGGCCGCGCGGGCCGGTCTGGAACCGGAGCGCGTTCTCGCGGTGTCCGCATGGATCGCCGCCGGCGGCGCCGCCGCGGAGGATCCGGGCGGCCGGGACGACGCGGACCCCTCCGCCCTCGAGATCCGCGAGCGGGCGCGCGCGTTGCTGGAGGAGATCGACCGGCGGCGGCCCGATCCCTCGCCGCGCTGGTTCCGCCGCGGCCGGGAGGCGATCGCCTCGGGGGTCGAGCGGATCCTCGCCGAGCTGGCCGAGGAGCGGAGGGCCCGGCGCGGCCGCGACCGCGCGAACCTGGAGAAGCTCGCCGCCGGGGTCTGGCCGGAAGGGGGCATGCAGGAACGGGCGGTCAACGTGTTCCAGTTCGTCAACCTCTTCGGCCCCGAGTTCGTCGACCGCGCGGTCGAGTCGCTCGACCCGTGGGACCGGCGCCATCAGGTCGTGACGATCGAGGCGCGAGGCGAAGGGGGAGCGCCGGCCGAGCCTGGCGCGCAGGGCAGGCCGGGCCGGAAAGCGCGGGGGGCGCCGGATCCCTCGGGCCCGGATCCCGGCGGCTCAGCGGCGGCCGGCGATGAGCCCCGGCCCTGAGCCCGCCGAGGGGAGAAGGAGAACGGTCATGCCGGTGGATGTCCTGGCGATCGGCGCGCATCCCGACGACGTCGACATGATCTGCGGCGGCACGCTGGCCAAGCTCGCCGCCCGGGGACGAGCCGTGGCGATCCTCGACCTAACGCGCGGCGAGATGGGCACGCGCGGCACGCCGGAGACGCGCGCGCGGGAGGCGCAGCGGGCGGCCGAGATCCTCGGCGCCCGGGAGCGGGTGGCGCTGGACCTCGGCGACGGCCGGATCGAGAACAGCGCCGACGCGCGCCGGCAGGTGATCGAGGTCGTCCGGCGGCTGCGGCCGACGCTCATCCTCACCCACTACTGGGACGACCTGCACCCCGATCACGCCGCCGCGGGGCATCTCGTTCGCGCGGTCATGTACCCGGTCGGCTTCGCCCGCTACCCTGCCGAGGGCGAGCCCTACCGCCCCAACGAGGTCCTCTTCTTCATGGCCCACACGCCCTTCGAGCCGAGCTTCGTCGTCGACGTCGACGGCTACCACGAACGCAAGATGGAGGCGGTGCGCTGCTTCGCCTCGCAGTTCCACAGCGCGGACAGCGCCGAGCCGCCGACCGGCATCTCCCAGCCCGACTTCCTCCTGCGCCTGGAGGCGAGGGCGCGCCACTACGGCGGGCTGATCGGCCGCGCCTTCGGCGAGCCCTTCCTGGTCACGCGCGCGGTGCCGGTGGCCGATCCGGTCGAGCACTACGCCCCCTTCCCGAAGATCTACTCCTCGCGAAGCTGGGAGGACCACCGATGAAGATCGCCATCTCCTGCCACACGACGCAGGGGGGCTCGGGCATCGTCGCCACCGAGTTGGCCACCGCGCTCGCGCGGCGGGGCCACGAGGTGCACCTGGCCGCGAGCGTGCGCCCCTTCCGCCTGCGCGCCGACTCGGGCGTGACCTTCCACCCGATCCAGGCCTTCGAATACCCGCTCTTCCGCCATCCCCCCGACGATCTCTCGCTGGCCAACAAGCTCGCCGGCATCACCCGCGAGCATGGGATCGAGATCATCCACGCCCACTACGCCATCCCCCACGCGGTGACGGCGCTGCTGGCGCGCCAGGTGGTCGCCCCGCGCCGCGTCCAGGTGGTGACGACGCTGCACGGCACCGACATCACGCTCGTCGGCAGCCACGCCGAGTTCTACGACCTGACCCGCTACGCGATGCTCGCCTCGGACGCCGTGACGACCGTCTCCCGCTGGCTGCGCGACGAGACGCTGAGCCGCTTCCAGCTCTCGACGGCGCTGCGCAGGCCGATCGCGGTGATCCCCAACTTCGTCGACACCGGCGCCTTCACCGACGCCGGCCGCGCTCCCTATCCCGCTTCCGGGGAGCCGTTCCACCTGGCGCACGCCAGCAACCTGCGCCCCGTCAAGCGCATCGCCGACGTCGTCCGCGTCTTCCACGCCGTGCAGCAGGCGCTGCCGGCGCGGCTGACCATTCTCGGCGAAGGGCCGGAGAAGGGCCTGGCGGAGGAGCTGGCCGCCGAGCTGGGGATCGCCGAGCTCGTCCGCTTCGCCGGCACGGTCCGCGACGTCCCAGCGCTGATGCGCTCGGCGCACGTCAATCTGCTGCTCAGCCAGTACGAGTCCTTCGGCCTCTCGGCGTTGGAGGCGATGGCCTGCGGCACGCCCGTGGCGGCGAGCGCCGGGGGGGGGCTGCCTGAGGTGATCGAGTACGGGCGCACGGGCCTCCTGTGCCCCGTGGGCGACGTGGCCTGTTCCGCGGCCGGCCTGATCGCCCTGCTCGATGACCGCCCCCGCTGGGAGCGGATGAGCCGCGACGCGGCCGCCGCGGCGCGGGAGCGCTTCGACCTGGAGCTCATCGTGCCGCAGTACGAGCGGCTCTACGAGGAGCTGCTCGCGGAAAGGGAAGCGTGATCGCCGAGCGATTCCGCCCGGCCGAGGAGGAGTCGTGATCTTCGAGCAGATCCGCGTGGGTGGAGACCGCAATCTCGCCTATCTGATCGGCGACGACGAGACCCGCCTGGGCGCCGTCGTCGATCCGGCGCACGATCCCGCCCTGGTGCTTGAGCGCGCCGGCGCGCGGGCGCTGACCATCGCCTATCTGGTCAACACCCATGGCCACTTCGATCACGCCGGCGGCAACGAGCACGTCCTGGCCCGCACGCGCGCCCGGTTGATCGCCGCCGGGCCGGGCGGGGCCGGGGACGGCGAGGTCTTCGCCCTGGGCGCGGTCGTGCTGCGGGTGATCCACACCCCGGGCCACAGCCCCGACAGCCTCTGCCTGCTCGCGCAGGCTCCGGGGGAGCCGGGGAAGCTCTGCACCGGCGACACGCTCTTCGTCGGCAAGGTGGGCGGTACCGGCTTCGGAGACGACGCGCGGGCGGAGTACGAGTCGCTGCACCGCAAGCTGCTCGCGCTGCCCGACGACACCGAGGTCTGGCCAGGGCACGATGTGGGCACGGCCCCGCGATCGACGATCGGGCACGAACGGCGGACCAATCCGTTCCTGCTGCGCGCCTCCTTCGAGGAGTTCGTCGAGCTCAAGCGCCACTGGGCGGAGTACAAGCGCGCCCATGGGATCGCTTAGAGTCGCCCTGGGCGAAGGGCGACGGAAGCGTCGCGGCCTCGGGGGCGCGCCGGACGGGTCGCGCGAGATGACGATGGCCGCCGCAGCCGCATGAGGTACGGTGACTCTCAGGCTGTGGCAGGTCGCGTGCCGGGTCCGACGCTCACGGGGCGCGGCGGCGAGGCGCCCAGAGCAAGGCGAGCGACGGCGCGAGAGGAGCATTTCATGACGGAGAGACACAACTGGCAGGAGTTCTTCGACGCCCACGCCCCGATCTACGAGGAGAATGTCTTCACCAAGAACACGCTCGCCGAGGTCGACTTCCTGCTCGAGGAGCTGTCGCTCCCGACGGGCGGATCGGTGCTCGACGTCGGCTGCGGAACGGGACGTCACGCCGTCGAGCTGGCGAGACGCGGCTACGCCGTCACCGGGCTCGATCTCTCCGCGCAGATGCTCTGCCAGGCCGCCCGCGCTGCTCAGTCCGCCGGTGCGCGCGTCGAGTGGGTCCACGCGGACGCCACGCGATTCTCGCTCCCGGACAGGTACGATGCCGCCGTCTGTCTCTGCGAGGGGGCCTGCGGACTCCTCGGCCTGGCGGACGATTCGCTGCAGCAGCCGC
>VGIY01000176.1 GCA_016867695.1 Candidatus Eiseniibacteriota bacterium
CACTTCCCGACGCCGCTCATGGACTCATCGGCGGCATCACTGACCGCTCCAACGTGCAATCCCTCAGCTCGCACCGTGTCCTTGAGCGGGCAGATGAGATTGTCGGGACGGACAGATCTCGCGGCTCCCCGAGCGAGACAGTCTACGAAGCTCTCTCTGCGTGGGACGCACCTAGCGGCGCGGTGAGCTGACCGGCCAAGCTCCTGCACTCCGCTAGGCCAAGCAGCCCAACGCTTCAGCCGCGCCGATCACGAGCACCCGAGTCCCGCCACTCTCGCGGAGATGCCGGACCGGTTTGCGCACGACCTGCAGGCCTTGCTTGCAGGGCAGGAGCGGCCCCAGGGCCTTCCAACTGGCCGATGGCGACAGGTCACCGGACTTCACTTCCACCGGCAACCAGGGAACGCCGTCGCGCACAATGAGGAAGTCGATCTCCCGCCCTTCCTTGTTGCGGAGATAGCGCAATTCGAACTCCCCGTGGCCACTGTCGGTCCAAAAGTGGCAGGCCTTCAGGAGATGGCTGGCAACGAGGTTCTCGAAGCGCGGGGCCTCGTTCCTGATCGCACCGTAGTCCCACAGGTAGACCTTGCCCTCGCGCCGAAGTGAGCGGCGGATCCCGCGATGCCACGGCTTCACCTCGAAGAGGTAGTAGAGCGCCTTCAGGTAGCTGATCCACCGTTTCACCGTGGGAATGCTGACCTCGAGATCGCGCCCTACGGAGGCCAGGCTGAAGGGCGAACCGACCCGGTCGGGCAGGAGCGCATTCAGCATCTCGATCCGGTCGAGTTCGGGAAGGCGGCTCAGGTCCCTCAGATCCTCCCGGACAACCAGCCGCTCATGGTTTCGCCGCCACAGACGGGCCTTGCGCACATCCTGGACCAGCAGCGGCTCCGGAAACGGACCGTAGACCATGAGCGACTTCAGATTGCCTTCGGTCGCCTTGCCGCGTCGAACTCCCCCCTCAAACAGCAGCCCCAATGACTCGTCTGGCGTCGGTACATCGGATCGCTGCATCTCCCTCAGCGAGAAGGGATGGAGACGGAAGCTGAGATGCCGACCCAGGAGGCTGTCACTTCCCTTCTTGTAGATGTCGAGTCTGGCGCTGCCGGTCACGAGGATGTCGCAGGGAGCCTCGAGAGTGTCATAGACGCCCTTCAGGCTGCGCTTCCAGAGGCGATGCTTGTGGATCTCGTCCAGGACAACGAGCGGAACGCCTCGTCCTCTCGAGCCGGGGAGCACAGCGGATGGATCCAGAGCCCAGAGGCGGCGGAACTTGGCCTCGTCCCAGTTCCAGTAGGCGCCGCTGCGGCGGCCACGAAGCAGCATTCTGCCAAGCGTCGTCTTGCCGCACTGGCGCGGTCCGGACACGAGAGCCATCTTGTGGTCCGAGAAGGCCAGCTCAGTTAGGACTGGAGCCAGTGAGCGCTTCTTCATGCCGTCCATTCTAACGCCTGTCGTTAGTTTGGTCAATGAGGAAGAGGTATCCCTGTGCCTCCCGAAGAACCGAACGTCTGACCAACTTGATAGTTGCGGCTGGCTTCCTGCAGACTCCCCCGCTCATCGTTCGGGCACCTGAGAACACGTATCTGGGGGCAACCTGTGCCGACATCTCCATCTCTACGCGCCGCGGCTGCGTTCGTCCGTGGCGTCTTCCGGTCCCGTCTCTCTCTGCAGATCGAGATCCTGGCGCTCAGGCACCAGCTCGCCGTCTACCAGCGGACTAGCGCCGCGACGGCGTCACCGATGATGATGAACTCGCGCTCGATCGATGAGCGCACGAGACGGCTGCCTCCGTATGCGGCGAAACTGAGGTCTCCTACTGCGACGGTGATTGCCTCGCCGGCCTCGATGATGTCTGTCGGTCCCGAAAGCCCGAACGCCAAGCCATCTTGATAGTTACGGCCCGCATCCCGCAGACTCCCCCGCTCAGCGCCTGGGCATCTGAGGACACGCATCCGGGGAGCAGCGCCTGCTGATGACTCCGAGTCTACAAGCCCTTGTTGCCTTCTTCCTGAGCCTCTTCCGATCCCGGCTCGCCATGCAGGCCGAGATCCTCGCTCTCCGGCACCAACTCGGCGTCTACCAGCGGACCTGCGTCCGACCGCGATTGAGGCCCGCGGACCGGATGCTCTGGGCCTGGCTCTCCCGAGCCTGGTCCGGCTGGCGCGAGGCTCTGGTGATCGTCAAGCCAGAGACGGTCATCGCTTGGCGACGGAAGAACTTCCGGCAGCATTGGGCGAGGCTGAGCCGGTTGGGGAAGCCGGGCAGACCCAGCATCCCTCGCCAGGTTCGCGATCTCATCCGACGCATGTCCTCGGCGAACCCCCTCTGGGGCGCACCCAGGATCGTCGGTGAACTCGCCAAGATCGGGATCGACCTCCCAAGGTCCACGGTGACGATCGACCTACGCCAGATCGCTCGCCACCGCGCTGGCTCGCGCTGACGACAGATGCTATAGAATTGCATCGGTTGCAGAACTTGTGAACAGTTAGTTTTTCACTAACAGAATCACAATCTTGACACCCCGGTTGCCGACATCTAGGATTGTTAGTGAAATCCAAACAGAATGCGGAGTCCGGCACCGTGGAACGGAACCTCTCAAAGAACGAGGCGCGGATCATCCTGGATCTCGAGTGGCGCGGACAAGGAACGGTTACGCTGGCCGACCTGCGGGACATCCTGGGCGCCTCCGACAGCTACGTCCGTTATCTGGCGCACCGCCTCGTGAAGAAGGGCTGGCTGGAGCGTCTGCGTCCGGGGCTTTACCAGCTGGTGCCCGCCAGCCGAGGTCGCGAAGGAATCGCTGACAGCAACCCGCTGGCTGCAGGTGCCGTGCTTGTCGAGCCCTACTTCTTCTCCTTCGGCACGGCCTGCACCTACCACGGACTGACCGAACAGGTCTTCGCCGAAGTGTACATTGCGTGTCAAGAATGGCGCCATCCAGAGATCATCCGCGGCAAGCGGTACTTCTACGTGAACGTGCCCCCAGCGCGCTACTTCGGCTTCAAGGAGGTCTCCGTCCTGGGTCACCCGGTCCGGATGGCGACGTTGGACCGCGCACTGCTCGACGCCATCGACCGGCCCCGGTTCGCCGGGGGCATCGGCGAGGTTTCTCGCATCGTCAGTCGATCCATCGTGAAGCTCTCCTGGGATGCTCTTGTCGCTTCAGCCTCCCGATACGGATCATCCGCGCTAGTGCAGCGTCTCGGGTACTTCCTCGATCTCCACCACGCCGAAGTACCGGAGGCCGCCCGCGCGGCGCTCGTTTCCATGGTCCGTCCGGGCAGCAAGATCCAGCTCGGCTCTCGGCGCCGATGGGGTACGTCAGGGAAGCTGGTGCGTCCCTGGAATGTCACTCTGAATGTCCCACTTGAGGTTCTCCTGTCGAATGTCGAACGACGACGCCGGGTCTTCGTCCGGCCGAGGAACGACTCGCGATGATCGAGGAGAAGTTCGGCGACCTCTATGCCCGCGATAGCGGGCTGCGCGACAAGCTGATCGCGGAGCGCGACATCGTGCTGACCTACGCCCTTCACGCACTTCTGGAGTCTGGAGTGATGGAAGATCTGGCGTTCAAGGGAGGGACGTGCCTTCGCAAAATGACATTCGGCTCCTCCGGTCGCTTCTCAGAGGATCTCGACTTCACGCTGGATACCCAGAGGGCGGAAGATGATGCGCTCTTCGCACTGCTCGACACCTTCAACCGCGAGCACTGCGGGATCGTTTTCGCGTGCGGCGAGTACTACAAGACCGAAGGCGATGCGTCGTTCGGCGCCGAGGTGGAATACCGCCACGCTTGGAACGAAGCTGGCCGGTTCAGGCTGCAGGTGAGCCTCCGCGAGAGGCCCACCTTGCCGGTCGTGCCACGTCCCATGCGCCTGCAGGCCTACTTCAAGCACCTCGAGTTCGGCCCGTTCCAGGTTCGATCGCTCCAGGATCTTGAGATGATCGCCGAGAAGATACGAGCTGCCTACCAGCGGACGAAGGTCCGGGATCTCTATGATCTGTACAGATTCGCGACGATTCCATTCGATGCCGACCTCCTGCGGCGGCTTGTGGTCTTGAAGCTCTGGCAGGTCATGAACCCCTTCAGCCCCGATGCGTTCTTTGACAAACTGAGCGGAGGCAGCTACGACTGGGACGACCTGCGCCGATTGGTGCGACCGGCCGAGCACATGGAGCCGAGCGAGATTCTCGCCACCGTGGAGAGACGGTATGCATCGCTCCGCGGACTCACCGAGCTGGAGCAGCAGGTGATCGCGGATGCAAAGGGGGTTTGGAACCGCGCCCTTGGCGAGCGTCTCAAGGCAGAGATCCGCGTCCGCTTTGCCGGCCCGTCTCGCGGGTGAAGAGCGAGAGTGCCGGCCCCGGAGGATCAGCGTACCCCATGACCGAAACCAACCCCTACTGCCAGGCTCTCGGCATCCAGGTCCCGCGCCTGGAGACGGCCATGCACCGTCCGGACGCCAGCCACTTCTCGCTCTTCATCGTCGCGCTCCTGGAGCGAGGCGGTCCCCTCTCGCTGGTCGAGGCTGCCCGCCGCTTCGAGGAAGCGGGGATCGCCCCCGCCGAAACCGCCCTCGCCTCGCTCAAGAAGTGCAGGCCGGGGCGCCCGCCCATCTACCGCGACGGCGACCTCTACGCGCTCGATCCGCACGACGACGAGACCGACCTCTGGGCGTTTCGGCTCGGCCTGAGGCCCCCGAAAGTCCCGCATCTCCAGGTGGTTCGACCCGAGCCCGCACCGCTCCCCTCGCCGGAGTCCCCGCTCGCCCCGGCGCAGCTCGACGAAGCGTGGCGAGATGGCATCCCCTGGTGGTCTGCCCAGCGGATCGCGATCTGCATCCTGGATGCCCACGGGGGAATCATGGAGGAGCGGGCCGTCCTGGCGTTTCTCCAAGCCCGCGAAACGCGCCGTCAGCTCACCGCCGACTCCGCCAGGTACTGGCGCTCCGGTGCGATCCGCGTGCAGGAGGACGGCCGCTGGGCGCTCGATCGCCGGCACCCGGCCGTCGCGAGCGCGCGCCAGGCGGTCAGCGACCGCATCGCCATGCTGCGCCGCTGGGCCGCGCTGCGCCCCGACCCGGCGGTGATCCGGGCCTATCAGGAGCGCGCCGAGCGGCAACACGCCGAGCACGCGGCGCGACTGGCCGCCATGCGCCGCGTCCTCGTGCATGCCTTCCCCGCCGCGAAGCCCGAGGCCGTGGTGCTGTTGGATGTCGCTCGGCGGGAGATCACCACACTCCTGGGCGAGGAGATCGCGCAGGCTAGAACGCTCCTCGCCGACTACGACTTCATCTTCGCCGTCGGCGTGCGGCCCCTCCTGCAGCGCCTGGGGTTCGATCCCGAGGCGCGCCGTCTCGGTGAGCTCGGGCCGGGGCAGAAGACCCTGCGGCTCAACCGGCAGGGTCGAACGCTGAAGATCACACTCGACCTGCTGATCCGCGGCTCCTGCGGCATCAGTCGCCCGCTCGGCGACTCAGCGGTCTTGCGCGGGTACCTGCGCAACGGCGACACGACCAGGCTCCGCCGGCGGCTCGAGGCAGACGCCAAGTCCCTCTTCGCGCTTTATCAGTACGGTCGCCTCCACGGCGCGGTCCGTCTCCGCTGGGGGTTCGTGGGCGAGTGGATCCCCGCTCCCTGGGTGCATCGGGACGAACAGAATCTGTACGGGCTGATGAAGGAGGCGCACGAACGCGGGATCTCGCTCGAGATCGTGCACGGCTCTGCTCCCGGGTGGGGCGATCCCTGGGCCCGGGCCCGGCGCGTGCGGGTCGGGCGGGAAGAGG
>VGIY01000177.1 GCA_016867695.1 Candidatus Eiseniibacteriota bacterium
CTCCTTCCAGTGCGATGTCCCTGAGCCGAACGAGGGCTTCATCGCCGTCGCGGGAGGCCACTACCACAGCCTGGGGCTGCGGAGCGACTCGACGATCGTCGCTTGGGGTTGGAACGCCTACGGCCAGTGCGATGTCCCCGAGCCGAACGAGGGCTTCATCGCCGTCGCGGGAGGCCACTACCACAGCCTGGGACTGAAGCGCGACGGGATGATCGTCGCCTGGGGCACGAACGGATACGGCCAGTGCGATGTCCCGGCGCCGAACGCGGGATTCGTCGCCGTCGCGGGGGGCCTCGCGCACAGCCTGGGGCTGAAGCGCGACGGGACGATCGCGGCCTGGGGCGCGATCGGAAACGGCCAGTGCGAGGTTCCGCCGCCGAACGGGGACTTCGTCGCCCTCGCCGCGGGCGCCTACAACAGCCTGGGGCTGAAGCGCGACGGGACGATCGTCGCCTGGGGCGCGAACGGATACGGCCAGTGCGATGTCCCGGCGCCGAACGAGGACTTCGTCGCCGTGGCGGCGGGGCACTATCACGGTCTGGGGCTGAGGCGTAACGGGGTTGTCGTGGTCTGGGGGAACAACAACTACGGCCAATGGAACATCCCGGCGCCGAACGCGGGCTTCGCGGCGGTGGCGGGAGGAGCGGCGCACAGCGTGGGTCTGAAACGCGACGGGACGATCGTCGCCTGGGGCTGGAACAACCACGGCCAGTGCGAGGTCCCGGCGCCGGGCTCGGGCTTCGCAGCCGCCGCGGCGGGCGGTTGGCACAGCCTGGGGTTGACGGGCGCCTCGGCCAGCGCGGTGCCCGAACCGGGTCGCCCGGCGGGGTCCGCGCGACTGGCCGTCGTCTCGCTGGCGCCCAATCCGTCTCCCCGGTCGACCGTGCTGTCGCTGGAGCTGGCGGAATCCTCTCCGCTGATCCTGGAGGTGCTGGATGCCGGGGGGAGACGGATCGCGGCGCGGCAGCTCGGACGCATGGGGCCGGGCATCGGGCATGTGGTCTGGGATGGCCGCGGCGAGGGCGGGGGCGATCTCGAGTGCGGCGTCTACTACCTGCGCGTGCGGGACTCGGCCGGCCGATCGGAGGCGGTGCGCGCGGTTCTGATCCGCTGACGCCATCGTCGCCGCCGGAGGAGGTCGTGGAGGGTTTGGAAGCCGACGGCGACGCGTTGCGCGGCTGGGAGCCCGTGCATGCGGCGTGGCGGGCGCGGCGAGCATCCGGGAGGAGTGGGATGTCCAGGTACGCGGGGCTGGCGCTCGCGGCGCTGCTGGGGGGCTTCACGGCGGCCGGGGCGGCGACCCTGCACGTCCGGCCGGACGGGACGGGGGACTACCCGACGATCCAGGCCGCGGTGGACGCAGCGAGCGACGGCGACGTCATCCTGCTGGCGGACGGCGTCTTCCGGGGGGACGGGAACTGGGATGTGCAGGTGCTCGACATCGAGCTGACGATCCGCTCCGAGTCTGGTGATCCGGCGCGAACGGTGATCGACTGCGCCGGCGGAGCAAGCCCCCATCGGGCATTCCGGTTGTCGGGCAATCCGATGGTGGTCATTGAAGGGATCAGCATGATCAACGGAGCTGGCAGCAGCTTCTACCAGTCTGTCGGTGGCGCGGTCCTCATGGGCTTCTGCAATGCCGTGTTCAGCCATTGTGTCTTCGCAAGGAATAGCGCGTGGGCCGGAGGGGCGATTTGCACAGATTGGTTCACGAACGTCAGCCTGGTATCATGCACCTTCCATGCCAATGAGGCCACATCGGCCTACGGGGGCTCGGCGCTGTTCGTGATCGATCTCTGCTCCGGGCATCTCTCCAACTGCATTGTCGCTTTCGGCGTGGGGCCCTTCGCGATCCAGAGCTGGAGCGGCCCCCTGCAGCTCGAGTGCTGCGACCTCTACGGCAATGAGGGCGGCGACTACGTGCAAGGCGCGGCCGGGCAGCTCGGCGTGAACGGCAACATCTGCGCGGATCCGCTGTTCTGCGATCCCGAGAATCTCGATCTGAGCATCGCGGCGGACTCGCCCTGCGCTCCCGGCGGGGAGTGCGGTCTGATGGGCGCGCTGCCTGTGGGCTGCGGCCCGACGCCGGCGGAGGCGACGACCTGGGGGGCGATCAAGGCGCTGTATCGCTGATCCGGAGCGCCTCTCTGTCAGCGGCCGCCGTTGCTCCGACCCGGTCGAGCGCTTCCCGGGCCATCCCGTCGCGCTGGGAGCGACAGGCGGGACCCCGGAACCGGGCCTCGCCGGCGACAGCGCTTGGGCGACGAGACAGGGCCCGGACCGGCTACTTCAGTCCCAGCAGGTAACAGACGAAGGCGGGCGCGTTGTCCCCCTTGCGCGAGGGGCGATAGACGCCGTTGCCCTCGCCCGTCTTCCGCTCCGTGCCTTCCCAGTAGACCATGCTGCGACGGAATCCCGCCTCGCGGAGCAGATCCTCGACCTCCGGGATCTGCCACAGCCTCCAGCGATAGGAGAAGGCGTGCGCCAGCCGGCTGCCGTCGGGGAAGTCGAAGTGGATGTGGCAGGTGATCTCGTGCGTGATCGGGTTGAGCGCGGCCTGGTCCCAGACGTAGGTGAAGCCCTCCAGCTCGGTCTGCTCCTCGCGCAGATCCATCGACTCGGGGCCGCCGAAGAGGTCGAGGTACAGGATGCCGTCGCGGACGAGCGCCGCGCGGGCGGCGGAGAAATAGCGCCGCAGCGTGTCGCGATCCTTGAAGGCGAAGTAGGAGAAGTTGAACGCGGCGATGACGTCGCTCTTGAAGTCGACCGGCGCCAGCACGTCCTGGCGGATGAGCGTCACCCGCGCGGCGGGGGGGCCTAGCGGCAGGAGGTGGCGGCGGATGCCCCAGTTGAGCGTGCGCTCGTCCAGGTCGATCCCCCAGGCGCGGTTCCGCTGGTGGGCCTTGACCCAGGCGGCGCACATCGCCGCCGTGCCGCAGAAGTCCTCGCGCAGGATCCTCGGGGGACGCCCGCGGTGCTGGCGGAACGTGCGCTGCATGAAGCCCACGTCGGCCGGAGGGTTCTGGACGGCGCTCTCGTAGAGCGCGTGCCTGTCGGCGCGGCGGGCGAGCGTGGTCTCCCCGGGCGGGGGCGCCACCCGCAAGCGGGGCGCAAACGGCGGCGCCAGGACGGGTTCGGCCGGCGCGGCTGGCGCGAGGGTCTCCTGGTCGATGATGCTCCCGGGCATGCGTGCGCCTCCTCGATGGACGTCGAGCCCCGTCAGCCGACGGGAGCCGGGACCTTAGGCCGTCGCCGGCGGAGAATCAAGTGGACTGCGGGACCGGCCCTTGCCGCTGCCGCGCGCGGGCCGGCGGGGCGCGGCGCCTCCACCCCTCGCGCGCATGTCCTGCCCGCTGCCGCGCGCGAGCCGGCGGGGCCGGGCCGGCCGCCCGGAAGCTCTGGCCGGAATCGGCCACCGGGGGGCGAGTTCCCGCGCCGGGCGGCCGATACTCGAGGAGACCGCGCCGCCCCCCGGCGTAGCGGGTATGAGGGGTTCGCGCATGTCCGACGGCGGGCGATTCCAAACGCAGGCCGAGCAGGAGTGTCCCGCGGGACGCTTGCGGATCGAGACCGATCCGGCGGCGATGCAGGCCGTCCTGAGCCTGTACCCGGCCGCCGGCGCCGCGGCCTTCACGGACGACGAGGTTCTGGCCGCGCTCACGCTGGCCCGCATCGTGCGCGGCGTCGACGCCGAGGCCGTGGCGGGGGCGATCCGCGACGTGGAGGCCGCCGGGCATCCCGTCGAGCGGCGCGTCGTGGCCGTCGGGCGCCCTCCCGAGCCGGGCCGGGACGCCTGGCTGGAGTTCGCCGCCCTGGAGCGCCTGCCCGGGCGCGACGGGCTGCCCGAGGATCCCGCCGCCGCCACCGAGTCGCGGATCGTCAACGTCCCGGCGGGAGAGACGATCGCCCTCTATCACCCCCTCAGCGACGGCATGCCGGGGGTCAACGTGCGCGGCGAGTACGTCCCCGTCGCCGCCGCGATCGACGCCACGCCCCGCGCGGGGCGCAACGTGCGCCGCGAAGGGGAACGCCTGGTCGCCCTGGCCGACGGCCGCCTGATCGTCGACAAGCGGCAGATGCACGTGGACGAGAACCTGACGATCGACGGCGACCTGACGGTCTTGCGCGGCGACATCGACTTCATCGGCACGCTGCACATCCGAGGCAACGTCGAGTCGGGCTTGAGCCTGCGCGTCGCCAAGGACGTCCTCGTCAGCGGCTCGATCTTCGGCAGCGACGTCGCCTGCGGGGGCAGCCTGCGCGTCAAGCGCGGCATCGTCGGCGGCGGGGAGACGCGCATCGACGTCGGCGGGAACCTCGAGGCCGATTTCGTCGAGAACGTCGAACTGACCGTCCGCGGGCAGTGCCAGATCCACAAGAGCCTGGTCAACGCCCGCGTCCTCTGCGGCCAAGCCTTCGTCATGCCCGGATACGGACACCTGGTCAGCGGCCAGATCTACGCCCGCGACGGCATCCGCGCGGCCCAGGTCGGCGTGGCCCATGGGGCGACGGTGAAGCTGGTCGTCGGCATCGACGCCATCGCCGCCCAGCGCGTGGTCGAGATCGATCGCGAGGCGGACGGCCTCGAGGAGCGGCTGCGCAAGGTCCAGAGCCTGCTGGACGAACTGGGCCCGCGCAGCGAGGCCTATGCGACCCTCTCGGAGCAGCGGCGCCGGGAGATCGACCGCCTGGCCGAGGCGCAGCCGCAGCTCGAGGAGCTGCGACAGACGCTCCACGACGAACGGACGCGCGTGGTGCAGCAGATGAAGAAGAACCACGAGGCGGTGATCTCGGTGCGCGGCCTGGTGCACGAGGACACGGTCCTGCAGTTCCCCTACGATCGCCTCGTCCTGCGCGAGCCGGCCAAGCGCGTGACCTACGCCTTCGACATGAACGACATGCGCATCGTCACGCGCTCGCTCGCGGCTTGAGAGTCCGCGGCCGTCTCACTCCCTGATCACCCACACGGGCGATGCTTCGTGCCGCGGCGCCGTGGCCAGCGTCGCGCCGTCCAACACGCCCCCCTCGCGCAGGATCCCGGCGACGGTCCGGCGGGCGATGTCCGGGCGGTTGCGCTCCTCGCTCAGGTGGCCGAGGACGATGGCCCGCGGCGCCCGGCGGCTCTCCGCCAGCGCGTGGGCGAGGAGCAGACCGGCGGCATGATTCGGCAGGTGGTAGAGCGACGCCGGGTTGAAGTGCAGGCGCAGCAGCTCGGGGTCGTAGTTGCACTCGATGTAGACGAAGTCGGCGTCGTACAGGTGGGGCAGCAGCGCCTCGGGATCGTTGAAGTCGGAGGCGACGACCAGGCGCGTCCGCCCCGACTCGATCAGGAATCCATGCGTGGTCGTGCCCGGCGCGTGGGCCAGCGGCAGCGGGGTGAAGGTGAACCCGGCGACGGCGAAGGGCTCGGCGCCGAATGTGCGCAGCGGGATGTCGTCGGGCGACACGCTGCGCGGCAGCGCGTACGGGTTGAGGTGGCGGCGCAGGATCTCGCCGCGCGTGCGCCGGTGGACGAGGATCGGCACGCGCAGGCGGGTCAGGGTGCGCAGCGAGGCGTAGTTGACGTGGTCGCCGTGGGCGTGGGTGACGACGAGAGCGTCCGGGGGGGCGTCCAGGCCGACCTCCGCCTCGAGGACCTCCAGGCAGGCGCGCTGGGAGCGGAGGCCGCAGTCGATGAGCAGGCGCCGGCGCCCGCGAGCGTCGCGCTGCTCGAGCAGGAGCAGGTTGCCGCTACTGCCGCTGCGGATGCTGCGGAAGAGGATCATGGCG
>VGIY01000178.1 GCA_016867695.1 Candidatus Eiseniibacteriota bacterium
AGACCACGGGCAGGCCGCCGAGCGTGAGGCCGATGAACAGGCTGTACATGATCCACCGCTGGTGGACGACGAGCTCCTTGATCGGCCCGGCGAGGAGGAGGATCGCGGCGCCCGTGGAGAGCGCCACCACGGCGAGAAGGGCGATCGGTCCAGCCTGCAGCCGCAGCGTGCTCACCGCCGCCACCGCGCGCACGAAGCGGGGGTAGATGCCCGCGGCGAGAAGCATCGTCCCGCCGGAGATGCCGGGCACGAGATTGGCGACGCCGCTCAGCAGGCCGCCGAAGGCGGCGCGCAGGAGCACCGGCGGCGACACGCGATCCTCAGGACTCTGCATCGCGACTCCGCGAAGGACGGGGGGGAGGAACTCCGGCCCGCGGGCCCCTTCCTAGCGCCCCTCGGCGTCCTTGAGGAAGCGGTAGAACTCGCCGTCCGTCGTCAGGACCAGCATGCTCTCCTTGTCCAGGGTGTTGCGGTAGGAGTCCATGGTCTTGAGGAAGGCGTAGAACTCGCGCGCCTCCTTGGACTGGTTGAAGGCCTGCGCGTAGATCGCCGCCGCCTCGGCGTCGGCGCGGCCCTTGATCTCCTGGGCCGTGCGGTAGGCCTCGGACTGGATGCGCATGAGGTCGCGGTCCTTCTCGCCGGTGATGCGCGAGGCTTCGCCTTCGCCCTCGGAGCGGAAGCGGTCGGCGATGCGGCGCCGTTCCGCGACCATTCGCTCGTAGACCTTGCTCTGTACATCCTCGACATAGTTGATACGCTTGAACTGGATGTCCAGGATCTCCAATCCGAGATCGGCGGTGCGCGTCTGGGCGATCGTCAGGACCTCCTGGCGGATCTTCTCGCGGCCGGAGTGGATCTGCTCGAGCACGGCCTCGTCCTCGGGTTCCAGTTCGCTCGGCACCGGCTCGCGGTTGCTCGTGCGCACGACCTCGACGACGTCGTACTTGGCGATGGCGTTGCGCGTCTCGCCGTCAAGGATGTCGTCCAGGCGCGAATGGGCGCCGCGCTCGTCGCGGAGGCGCTGGAAGAAGAGCAGCGGGTCGGTGATGCGCCAGCGGGCGTAGCTGTCGACCCAGACGAAGCGCTTGTCCTTGGTCGGCAACTGGTTGGCGTCGCCGTCCCACTCCAGGAACCGCTTCTCGAAGCGGTGCACTTTCTGGATCAACGGCGTCTTGATCTTCAGACCCGGGGTGGTGATGGGGCTGCCGACCGGCTTGCCGAACTGGGTGATGATCACCTGCTGCGGCTCGCCGACGATGTAGAGAGTGCCGGAGAGGACCAACAGCAGCACGAACCCCCCGATCACGAGCGCCAGGATCTTCATGGATCGATCCCCCTCTTGGCTCCGGCCGCATCGAGGTTCAGCAGCGGCAACAGGTTCGTGAGCCGGTCGTCGACGACCACCTTGCGTTCGATCTGGGGCAGGACGGCGTTCATCGTCTCGAGGTAGATGCGCGTGCGGGTCACCTCGGGCGCCCGGCGGTACTCGGTGTATAGGGCGTCGAAGCGGGCGGCGTCGCCGCGGGCGCGGTTGACGCGGTCGAGGGCATACCCCTCGGCCTCCTGGATGGTCTGCAGCGCCTGCCCCTGAGCGCGGGGCACGACCTTGTTGTACTCGCTCTGCGCCTCGTTGATCAGCTTCTCCCGCTCCTGCTGCGCCTTGTTGACTTCGTTGAACGAGGGCTTCACCGGATCGGGGGGGTTGACGTCCTGCAGGACGACCTGGTCGACCTTGATGCCGGTCTCGTACTGCGCGCACAGCGCCTGGAGCTGCACCTCGACCTCGGTCGCCACCTCGGCGCGCCCGACGGTCAGGACCTCGTTGACCGTGCGGTCGCCGACGATCTTGCGCATGACGGCTTCGGTCATGCCGCGAAAGGTCTCCTCGACATTGCGGACGCGGAAGAGGTACTTGTAGGGGTCGAGCACGCGATACTGGACGACCCACTCCACGACGGCGGCGTTGAGATCCCCGGTGAGCATGTTCGACTCGCCCTCCAGCCCCCGCGTCGAGTATTCGCTGTGCACGCCGGAGCGGGTGGTGCGGAAGCCGAACTCCTGCTTGAGCTGGCGTTGGATCGGGACCTTGAGGACCCGCTCGACGCCGAACGGCATCTTCAGGTGCAGGCCCGGCTCGCTCGTGCGCGTGTAGGCGCCGAAGCGCATGACCAGCCCGACCTCCTCCGGGTCGACGGTGTAGAAGCTGGTCAGGGCGGCGATCAGCGCGATCAGGGCCAGCGCCCCGGCGCGCAGCGCCCCCCCCCCGGGGGACGGCACGCGCAGCTCGCGCAGCCGGCCCAGATCGATCTCCCGGCGATCCTGGTCGTCCATGTCCGCCCTCCGGTTGGGGTCCGGGGCCAACCTAGCACACTCCCGCGGGCCGGGAACCGGGAATCGCCGGCGCTCGAACGCGGGGGGCGGCCCGGCGCTGCTCGCGAAGGCCGCCCCGTCCGCCCCGCCGCCCGGCGACGGCGAGCCGATCGCGCTGGCGCCCGTCGAGGCCGGACCGCTATGCTGCGTCCGAGCACAGGGGACGTGAACCGGGAGGAGTTGATGATGAGAATGGCACCCGCGTGGATCGGACTGATCGTCGTCCTGATGGCGCCCTGCGCCGTGGCGCAGGAGCCGGCGGACATCCCGCTTCCCGCCGCGCGAACGGAGGGCGGCAGGCCGCTCATGGAGGTCCTCCGGGACCGCCAGTCGTCGCGGGAGTACGGCGGCGAGAGCCTGCCACTCCAGACGCTGTCCGACCTGCTCTGGGCGGCGGCGGGGATCAATCGCCCCGACTCGGGGAAGCGCACCGCGCCGTCGGCCCGCAACTGGCAGGAGATCGAGGTCTACGCGGTCACGAGCGCGGGGGCCTACCTCTACGACGCCGGGGCCCACGCGTTGAAGGCGGTCGCGCCGGGAGACCTGCGGGCCGTGACGGGAAGCCAGCCGTTCGTGGCCGTGGCCCCGCTCAACCTCGTGCTCGTGGCGGATCTGGAGAAGATGAAGGGCGCCGCGCCCGAGGACCAGTCGCTCTACGCCGGGGCGGACGCCGCCTTCATCAGCCAGAACATCTACCTGTTCTGCGCGTCCGAGGGTCTGGCCACCGTCGTGCGGGGGCTCGTGGACCGCGAGGCCGTGGCCCGGGCGCTGAAGCTCCCGGAGCACAAGAGGGTCATCTTCGCCCAGAGCGTGGGATTCCCGGGCGGCGGGGACAGCGGCCGGCCCTGAGCGGGCGCGGAATCTCAGCCGCGAGCGGCCTTCTTGGCCTTCTTGGCCTCGCGCTTCTCCTTGATCGTCTTGGTCGGGGCCTTCTTGGTTTCCTTCTTGGTGTCTCGGGGCTTGCTCATGGCCTCGCTCCTTGGCAACCGAGCCTGACCGATGTGACCGGACGGACCGCTCCGGACGGGCAATCTAGCGCTTCCGGACCCGTCGCGCAAGGGGACTGCGGCGGTTCGTGGTAGCCGGCCAACGGCCACTCCGGGACCGCTGCGCGGGCCGCGGCCAGGGCCGCCGCGCGGGCGGCGCGCGGGGCTGCGCGGGCCGCGACCGGGAGGGCCGCCGCATGGGCGGCGCGCGGGGCTACGCGGGCCGTGACCGGGAGGGCCGCCGCATGGGCGGCGCGCCGAACGAAGCCCTGGACCGAGGCCTGGCGCCGGTCGATACTTCTGCGTCCCGCCCGCGGGAGGGCCCGAGGGGCGACTCCGGACACAGCGCGAGGGTCGAGATGAAGGATGTCATCTACCTGGACAATGCCGCGACGAGCTTCCCCAAGCCCGACGCGGTGCACGACACGATGCGCGACTTCTACCGGGACTGCGGCGTCAATCCGGGCCGCACCGGCTGCGACCTCGCCCTGGCGGCCGAGGAGATGATCCACGGCACGCGCAGGAAGCTCTCGCGCTTCTTCAACGCCGGTCTGATCGGGGCGGGCGGAGCCAAGGACCCGAACCGGCTGGTCTTCACGCTCAATGCGACGATGAGCCTCAATCTGGTCATCAACGGTCTGGTCCACGCCGGGGACCACGTCGTCACGACGATGCTCGAGCACAATTCGGTCATCCGCCCCGTCAACCACAAGGTGCGCGACGGCGCCGAGGCGACCTTCGTCCGGCCCGACGGCGAGGGCTACATCGACCCCGCGGACATCGGCAGAACGATCCGACCGAACACCAAGCTAGTCATCGTCAACCACGGCTCGAACGTCACCGGGGTCGTCCAGGACCTGGGCGCGATCGGCGCGGTCTGCGCGCGGGCGGGAGTGCCGCTGGCGGTGGACACGGCGCAGACGGCGGGCGTGATCCCCATCGACATGCACGCCTGTCGGATCAGCTTCCTTGCCTTCACCGGCCACAAGGGGCTCTTCGGGCCGACCGGGACGGGCGGGCTGTGCGTCGCCGACGACGCCGAGATCGAGGGCACCGTCTACGGCGGCACCGGCGTGCGCAGCGCCGTGCCCTATCATCTGACCGAGTACCCCTATCGCCTGGAGGCGGGCACGCAGAACCTGGCCGGCATCGCCGGGCTCTCGGCCGGCCTGGACTGGATCGAGCGGCGCGGGATAGACGAGATCCGCCGCCACGAGATCGGGCTGCTGGCCGAGCTGCAGGCGGGCCTCGAGGGGATCGACGGCGTGCGCATCCACGGCACGAGGCGTCTCGAGAGCCGCGTCGCGACGATGTCGTTCACCATCGAGGGCTACGACCCCTCCGACGTGGGCACGATCCTGGATGTCGACTACGGCATCCAGACGCGCACGGGGCTGCAGTGCGCGCCGCTGATCCACGAGCACCATGGGACGACGCCGCGGGGCACGGTGCGCGCCTCGCTCGGCCCCTTCAACACGAGTGAGCAGATCCGGACGATGATCGGCGCGGTCGCCGAGGTCGCGGCCGATCGCCGCGCGGCCGTGCCCGCGGGGCGCTAGCGGTCTCGGGCGCCCGCTCTCAGGCTCCCGCCGCCGGCGGCGGGTCGAGCGCCAGCGCGTTGTAGACCAGCTCGGCCACCGCCTGGATCTCGACCCCCAGCTTGTAGCGCTTGGAGATCTCGATCAACTGATCGGCGCAGTTGTGGCATGGGGTGGCGACGATGCGCGCGCCGGTCGCCCGGATCTGGTCGGCCTTGACGCGTCCCGACTTCACGCGCCGCTCGCCGAACTCGCTCATCGAGAGCATGCCCCCCCCGCCGCCGCAGCAGAAGTTGTGGGCGCGGTTGGGCGTCATCTCGACGAAGTCGGAGACGACGCGGCGCAGCACGCGGCGCTGCGGCTCGCTCACGCCGCCCCAGCGGACGAGGTTGCAGGGATCGTGCAGCGTCACGCGCTCGCTGTTCCTGGCCGGATCGACGCGCAGGCGTCCCCCGTCCAGGTACTCCTCGAGCAGCTCGAGCACGCTGCGCACCGGCAGCCGGTAGGGACGGCCCATCCAGTCGGGACCCTCCCAGCGGAAGGCGCGGAAGCCGTGCCCGCACTCGGAGAGGACGATCTCCTCGACGCCGAGGGCGTCGGCCTCGGCCATCACGCGGCGGGTCAGCTCATCGGCGGCCGCGTCGTCGCCCGAGTAGAATCCGTAGTTGGTGACGTCGTAGAAGCGGCTGGAGAGCGTCCAGCTCTCCCCGGCGGCGTGGAAGACCCCCGCGGCGGCGATCAGCGAGAGGGGGAAGAACTTCACCTCGCGCGGGTTGATCAGATAGAGCACGCGCCGGCCCGGCTGATCGATGGGGATGCCGGCCGCGGCGTCGCCCATCTCGTCGCCCAGGCTCTGCGAGAGC
>VGIY01000179.1 GCA_016867695.1 Candidatus Eiseniibacteriota bacterium
GTCCAACTCTCCCCAGCGGCGTGGAAGATCCCCGCCGCGGCCATCAGCGAGAGGGGGAAGAACTTCACCTCGCGCGGGTTGATCAGATAGAGCACGCGCCGGCCCGGCTGATCGATGGGGATGCCGGCCGCGGCGTCGCCCATCTCGTCGCCCAGGCTCTGCGAGAGCCAGTCGGCGGTCGAGCGGAGCTCCTCGCGGGTGATCGCCATCTGGTTGCCGGTGCGCAGCTGGTTGTCGACCGTGCTGCGCAGTCCCTGGGGCACGACGCCCGAGGCGGCCAGCGCGTGGCGCGCGGCGCGGATCACGGCGGCGACGTCGAGGCCCACGGAGCAGTGCAGACCGCAGCGGCCGCAGGCGGTGCAACGCCCGTAGGCGGTTTCGGCCAGTTCGGCGAGCGTCTCGTCGTTCAGCTCGCGCGCGCCGACCAGCCCGGGCAGGCGGCGGCCGAGGAAGGTGTGCTCGCGCCGGTAGTGGGAGAGGACGCGCGCCACCTTGGCGCCGGGGTGATTCCGCGGCTCCGGCTCGGCGAGATGGATGTGGCAGGTCTCGGCGCACAGGCCGCAGCGCACGCAGGCGTGGAGATGGTAGGCGGCGCGCCCGCGCATCGCCGCCGCGAGAGCCGCGCGCGCCCGGGCGAGCCTGTCGGGGCCCTCTCCGGTCGGGGTCGCCGGAAGCGGAAGGGGCGGGGGTGGAGAAGCCGGGGTCGCCCGCTCCCCGCCGGGAAGGGCCGTCGTCTCCGGCGGACGATTCTCCGGGAGGCGCGCCGCGTCCCTCATCGGGCGGCCTCCGCCCGATCGGCCGGGATCGCGCCGTTCGGCGGGTTCGTTTCCCGCTGCGGCCGCGTTCCCGCCGGCTCCGGCCGCCCGGCCGGCTCGGGCCGTCCCGCCGGCTCCGGCCGCCCCGCCGCCGGAGGCGGATAGACGCCCCGGTGTCCCAGGCGGCGGCCGTAGTCGAGGCGCGCGGCGAAGAAGAAGGCGGCGTGGCGCAGCTTGCCGAGCGGCAGGTAGAGCAGCAGGGCCGCCGCGTAGAGCAGTGCCGCCGCCGGCATGCTCGAGTGCGCCGCGGCGACCGTGGCGAACAGCAGGCCGCAGGAGGCGAGGATCGCCAGGTAGTCGTCGGGCGTGCTCATGAAGCGCAGCGTGGCGGAGAGCGCGCGACGCGACGCGAGATAAAGCCCGCAGGCCAGGGCGAGAAGGAGCGGCGGTTGCGCCCAGGGCAGCACGCGCAGCGCGAGCGCGGGGCGGAGCGCGAGAAGCAGAAGCAGCGCCAGCGCCAGGATGAGGCCGGCGTGCAGGAGCACGCCGACCAGGAACTTCGCCGGGTGGTGGCGCACCGACTCCTTGTGGGCGGGCAGCATGGCCGTCGTCAGGAAGTAGCGCGCGCCGCTCGCCGGGCGTCCCCGGGGGACGCCGTGCTGGCGGCGGCCGCCGCCGTGCGCGGCGCGCAGCTGTGCGGCGAGCGCGCCCGCGGCCCAGAGGAGGGCGAGCAGGAAGAGCAGGCGGGGGAGATCCAGCTTCCGTCTCCTTCCCGACCGTCAGACGCAGCCGTCAGGCTTGGGCAGCCCCGCCACGCGGCAGGCGCCGCGCGCCGGGCCCGAGGTGAAGAGCCGGTAGATGTCCCGCACGCTGACGCCGATCTCGGTGCAGATCAGGCGCACGGGAGGGGCGAGATCGTGCTCCTTCCAGTAGTCGCGGATGAACTCGACGATCGCCCAGTGCTTGTCGCTGACCGCCTCGATGCCTTCCTCGCGGGCGATCGCCTCGGCGATTTCCCGATCCCAGAGCGCGGGATCCAGCATGAAACCGTCCTGGTCGAGCTCGATGGTCCTCGATCCGATCTGCACGCGTGTCCCCCTTGCCCGAGACCCTGACGCCCCGGTGGGCGCCGGGCCGATCGTGCGGTCGATGCGGCCGGAAACCGGGTGATTGTGCGGCGGCAGCGACCCGATTTCAACGGAGTTCAGGAGTTCAGGAGAAGAGGGGCGGGGTGCTCCGGGGTCGTCGTGCCCCGGGTATCGCCGCCCCCGCGTCGCGGGGCCGAGTCGCGCCGCCCGAGCGGTCAATCCCCGCGGACGCCGGCGCCGTAGACCAGCAGCTGGCTCTTGGCGATCATCGCCCAGCCGCCGTTCTTCCAGTCGAGCTCCTCGTAGCCCGCGGGGATCGGGTTGAGACGCACGGCCACCAGTCCGCGCACGCAGAAGCCCGCGTTGTGATCCGTCGCGTCGTCGAAGTCGTGCCCATCATCGTAGCCGCTGGGCGAATGAGCCGAGCCCCGGTCGGGCCGTCCCGGGGTCGCCTGCGGCACGATCAGGCGGTAGGGCCCTTCTCCCTCGATGCGGCCGCTGGCGGCATCCAGGTAGGATGCATCGAGCGCCCCCCCGTCGCGGCCGTAGGCGATCAGCATCCAGGGGTCGCCGGGGATCTCCGCGCCCTCGGCCAGGCCGGCGGGGATCTGATCGGCCGGGGGATACTTGACGAATCCCTGCTCGGGATCGGCGAAGCCGCCCGGATCGAGGCCGGGGTAGTACCTGCCGAGTGGAAACGGGCTCTCGATCCAGGCCACCGGGCAGTCCCAGGCGAACCCGTCTGGGGCGATGAAGGAGACGCTGGTCGCCGCGGAGAGGTCGGCGTCGACGGACTCGAGCAGCGTCCTGACCGTGACCCCTCGGTAGGCGGCGTAGGTGTCGAACTTCTGCTTCTTCGAGTTGAGCAGCAGGAACTGCGAGTGGCGGTCCAGGGCCTCGATCCGCTCCGCCGAGATGAGCCGTGAGGGGGCGATCTGCTGCCCGGGCCGGCTGGCCGGATCGCCGGGATAGCGCAGCGCGTCCAACTCCGCGGCGTTCGAGTATGTGTCGCCGTCGGAGTCGATGCCGGCGATCGCGCGCAAGGCGTGTGCGCTGCGTCCGGCGCTCTTGTAGGCCTTGCCGAACGGGTTGAGCGTCGCGTCGTAGTCGGCCGGGGCCCCGGCGACCACTCTGGCGTCAGGATGAGGCAACAGGTGGCAGTAGGTGCAGGAGTACAGGTCGGCCGTGCCACCCTTGTCGTAGGTGACGGTGCCCCCGGCGTGGCAGGTCTGGCAGTCGTCCAGTCGCGTGCCGACCAGCCGCGGGTACACGGAGACGAGGATGTCGGTGTCCGGCTCCTCCGCGTGCCCCGGGTAGGAGAGCGACGAGACCGGGGCCGACCCGGAGCGGTCTCCATCGCCATGGCCCGGCATCAGGCCGACCAGCCAGCAGAACGGGAGCGCGAGCAAGACGATCCGACGCAAGAGCCCTCCTTGATCGGTCTTTCCCAAGGGCGATGGGATCTATGCCCGGCCAAACATAGTACATCGGGGCCGGCCCGGTCAACTGGCGGCGGGCGGGGATCCGGCGGCCTCCGCTGGCCACAGCTCGGAGGCGCAGGCGACCGCCACCTCTCTCCCAGCACGATGACGCGAATCGCCCGGACCGTCGTACGCCTACTGCGCCGCGTACGGGCCCTCGGGCGAGCGCGGCGCGGGCGGTTGCGTCTCGGGCGGGCCGCCGCTCCCGTTCGCCGTCGGCGGATCCAGCCGTTGCGGCGCGATCGGCCGGATCTCGATCGCCGCCGGCTCCTTGATCTCGGCCGGCCCGACTCCCAGGTCCTGCATGCGGCGCAGCGAGGGCAGCAATCGCCGCTCGAGCGAGCCGACCGACTTGTTGTAGGTCTCGACCGCGCGCTCCAGCCGCTCGCCCAGGTCGGCGAAGTGGCCGACGAAGACGCTCAGTCGCCCGTGGAGGTCGCGCCCCTCGGCTGCGAGGCGCCGCGCGTTGTCGGTCAGCTCGTGCTGCTGCCAGCCGTAGGCGACCGCGCGCAGTAGCGCGAGCAGGTTGACCGGGGAACTGATCAGCACCCGGTTCTGGACGGCGTGCTCGAGCAGCGCCGGGTCGGCCTCGAAGGCGGCGCCGAGACAGGCTTCGTTGGGCACGAACATGACGACGAAGTCGGGGGCCGGGCTGAACTGCTCCCAGTATCTCTTCTGGCTCAGATCGCGCACGCGGTCCCGCAGCGCGCGGGCGTGCAACGCCAGCTGCGCCCGGCGCGCGTCGGGGTCCTGGGTCTCCGCCGCGGTCAGATAGGCGTCCAGCGGCGCCTTGGCGTCGATCGGCAGGATCCCCTGGTTGGGCAGGCGCACGATCATGTCGGGCCGGCCGCTCTCGCCGCCGGCCTGCTCCTCGAAGGAGACATGGTGGACCATCCCGGCCAGCTCGACCACCCGGCGCAGCTGCAGCTCTCCCCAGCGGCCGCGCACGGTCGGCGACCGCAGCGCCTGGGCGAGCGTCTGGGTCGTCTCCTGCAGCCGGCTGTGGCCCTCGCCGAGCGCGCGCAGCTGCTCGCGCAGCCCGTCGTAGGCCCCCTGGCGGTTCTTCTCCAGCTCGCGCACATGCTCGCCGAAGGTGGCCAGCCTCTCGCGCAACGGCTCGACGACGCCCTTCAGGTCGTCCTGCGTGCGCTGGGAGAGCATGGCCGCGTTGTCCTGCAACGCCTTGCCGGCCAGGGCGCTGAAGGCCTCGCGCAGCTTCAGCTCGGCCTGCTCGACCCAGCCGAGCTTCTCCGCGTCGGCCCGCTGCAGCGTCTCGAGTTCGGCGATACGGATGCGCAGCTCCTCGGCCTCCCGGCGCTGTCGTTCATTCTCCCGGCGCAGCGCGCGCGCGCCCGCCTGCCGGACGGCCAGACCGATGAGCAAACCGGCCAGAAGCGCGGCCAGCGCGGCGACGATCATCTGGTGCACCTCCATGCGTGATGGATCGGACCGACGGGGGCATCGTATCCGCTGGGAAGCGGGCGATAAAGGCCGCGCTGGCGGGCGCCGCCCGCGAGCGCGCGGCTTCGGACACGCTCGTTCGGAACGACCCTCGCGCGCCCGCGGGAGGCCTGCTAGCATCCTCGGCATGGAGGGGGCACTGGCGGGCAGGAGGCGGGCGCGCGCGACGGTGTTGGCGGTGGGGCTGGCGAGCGGGTCGCTGCTGCTCCTCCTCGTGCTGCTCACGATCCGCACATGGCAGGGCCCGGACATCTTCTATCACCTCTTCTTGGGCCGGCGCATCCTGGACGGCGGCGGATTCCAGCCGGCCGACGATCTACTCGTCCGGCAGCCGCAGTACGTCAACCTCTACTGGCTCTTCCAGGTGATCGCCGAACTCCTTCACCGAGCCGGCGGGGTGACGGCGGCGAGCCTCCTCTTCACGGCCGTCTGGACGGCGGTGTGCGCGCTCTGGGCGCGCGCCGCCGGATGCCTGCGCCGCCCCGCCATCGGCCTGCCGCTGGCGCTGGGCGCGATCCTGATCCTGGGAAGCCGCTTCGAGCCGCGGCCCGAGGCGTTCTCGTACCTGTGGCTCATCCTCCAGCTCGGCTGGCTGAGCGCCTGGGATCCGACGGCGCGGACCCCCGTGAGGTTCTACGTCCTCTTCGCCGCGAGCCAGGCGCTGTGGGCCAACATGCACGGCTACTTCGTGCTCGGCCCGCTGCTCGTCGCCGCCAGGCTCGCCGGGGCCTGGCTACGGCGAGAGGAGCGCCGCGCCTGGCGGCGGCCGGCGCTGCTGCTCGTCCTCGCGCTGGCGGCCTCGTGCCTCTCGCCCTTCGGCTGGCGCACGTGGGCTTTCGCCCACACGCTGGCGGCCTTCCTGCGGAGCGTGGGCGGCGCGATCACCGAGTTCGGCCCGCCGACGGGAGCGTTCCTGCGGGTCTGG
>VGIY01000180.1 GCA_016867695.1 Candidatus Eiseniibacteriota bacterium
CGCGCTGGAGAGGTATCACAAGGAGGACTACCGCAGCGCCTCGCGCTACCTGCTGAGCGAGCTGTCGCCCGGGGACGCGTTCGTCAGCCTGGCCGTCGATCTGCCGCTGCGCAACTACTACATGCGCGCGCCGCTGCGCGGGAGGGCCCCCGTGCCCTGGCAGGATATGGGGCGGCTGGTCAACTGGCGGGGGCGCATCGCGCTGAAGGGCCAGGGACCCGACAGCTACGAGGAGAAGCTCCTCGCCGCCTGGGAGCCGGGGCGGCGCCTCTTCGTCTTCCTGGCGCGGGAGTGGGTCACCGATCCCGGGGGCGTCCTCGAGCGCGACCTGCGCCGGCGGGGGGATCTCGTCGCCGAGGCATCATGGCCGGGGACGCGCGTGCTCGTGCTGGAGAGGCGCGGGAGCGGGAACGGCCGGGGGGGCGCCCGGGAGGCCAACCGGGAGCAGGCGCGGCCGGCCGGCGCCGAGCGGCCACCGGAGGAGACGCGAGGGCCCGGCGGCGAGCCGTCCCCCGCAGAGGCGGAGTCGGCGGCGAGCCGTCCCCCGCAGAGGCGGAGTAGCGGGTGACGATTCTCCAGGCCAACAAGTTCCACTACGTCAAGGGGGGCGCCGAGCGCTACTACCTGGACGTCAGCCGACTGCTCGCCGGCGGCGGACACACCGTCGTGCCCTTCGCCATGGAGGACCGGCGCAACGAACCGACGCCCTATGCGCGATGGTTCGTCCGCGGCGTCGACTATCGGGGGCGCCTGGGACTCGCCGCCCGGGCGCGCGAGGCGCTGCGGGCGATCGACAGCGCCGAGACGATGCGCAAGGCGGCGGCGCTGGTGGCCGAGACCCGGCCGGCCGTCGCGCATCTGCACAACATCTACCACCAGCTTTCCCCCTCGCTGATCACCGCGCTCGACCGCTGCGGGGTGCCCATGGTCCAGTCGCTCCACGACTACAAGATCATCTGTCCCGGCTACCTGCTGATGACCCACGGGGAGATCTGCGAGCGCTGCAAGGGGGGGCGCTACTTCAACGCCGTCCTGCACAAGTGCCTGCTCGACTCCACGCCCGCCTCGATCGTCGGCTGGATCGAGGCGACGCTGCACGCCCGCCGCGGAACCTACGGCAAGGTGGCCCGCTTCCTCTGCCCGAGCCGCTTCCTGCTGGAGAAGTTCGCCGAGTTCGGCGTCCCGCGCGAGAAGCTGGTCCACTTCCCCTACTTCCTGCCGCTCGACGACTACGCTCCGGCCTACGCGCCGGCCGACTACTTCATCTACCTGGGCCGCCTCTCGCGCGAGAAGGGGATCGCCACGCTGCTCCAGGCGCTGCGCGAGAGGAGCGGGACCCGGCTCACCTGCCGCATCCTCGGCGAGGGGCCGCTGGAGGGGGAGCTCAAGCGCCGGGCCGCCGAGTGGAAGCTCGGCCGCGTCGAGTTCTCGGGCTATCTCCAGGGCGAGGCGCTCCAGCGGGCGATCCGCGAGGCCGCCTTCACCGTCGTCCCCTCGGAGTGGTACGAGAACCTGCCCTTCTCGGTGCTGGAGAGCTTCGCGCTGGGGACTCCGGTCGTCGGCTCGCGCATCGGCGGCATTCCCGAGATGGTGCTGGACCGCGAGACGGGGCTCACCTTCGCGCCGGGAGAGGCGACGGAGCTCGCCGCGGCGATCGACTGGATGGAAGCGCATCCCTCCGAGGCGGTCGAGATGGGCCGGCGCGCGCGGCGCATGGACGAGGAGCGCTACGCGCCCGAGCCCCATCTCCGGCGGCTGGTGGAGCTATACCGCGAGGTGATCGCGGCCGCAGCTCCCGCCGGCGTCGGCTGAGCCCTCCCGCGGCGCGGGATCAATAGTTCTCGGCGGCGACCTCGAAGTGCTCGCGGGCGTGGGCGCAGGCGGGACACTTGAGCGGCGGCTCGACGCCCTCGTGGATGTGGCCGCACACGCGGCACTTCCAGCGCACCGGGGCCTCCTTGCGGAACACCGTGCCGCCCTGGACGTTCTGGAGGAGCTTGCGGAACCGCGCCTCGTGCTCCTTCTCCACCCGGGCGATCGTCTCGAAGGCCGCCGCCGCTTCCCTGAAGCCCTCCTCCCTGGCCACCTTGGCGAACTCCGGGTAGAGGCTGACCCACTCCTCGTGCTCGCCCTCGGCCGCGGCCAGCAGGTTGCCCGCGGTGTCGTCGATGATCCCGGCCGGGTAGGCCGCGGTGATCTCCACCATCCCGCCCTCGAGGAAGCGGAAGAAGACCTTGGCGTGCTGCCTCTCGTTGTCCGCCGTCTCCTCGAAGATCGCCGCGATCTGGTGGAAGCCCGCCTTGCGCGCCTCCTTGGCGGCGAACGTGTAGCGATTGCGCGCCTGGGACTCCCCGGCGAAGGCCTTCAGCAGATTCTGTTCGGTCCGCGATCCCTTCAAGCTGGGCATCCTGGGTCCCTCCTCCGTTCGCCGACGGCCCAATGATCGAGGTCTTTCCGGCAGCCGACCGCCGCATGCTGCCAGAACGGAGGGCGACGTGCAGCAACAACTCGCCGGCTCCGGGCGCCCGTGGCCTGCGGGTGGAGTCCGGAACGCCCGTGAGCCTCGACCTCTGCGCTGCCGGACACCAGGGATGACGCGCGCTCCCGCGCCGGGGCGTGAGCCTCGCCCGGGAGCGCGCCGGGTGCTTCCCCAGCCGGGAACAGCCCGAAGGGTCCTGCTGTCGCGGTAGGCGCGCCGCGGCCACGTGGGATTGACCGTTCAGATAAGCGACGAGTATCCCTATTGGGCAAGATGTCGGCGGGCGAGCGCGCGACCGGCCGGCTGGCCGGGAGAGCGGATTCGTCCAATCCCTTGTCGTCTTGGCTGTTCGGGGGATCCGCCAGCTTCTCCACCGCCGTCCCGGCGACGGCACGCCGCTTGCATCCACGCCGTGTCGCGCGAGCTCTCGGAGGGACTCCGACAAGGCCTTCGGAGACTGCGCCGTCCCAGTAGTCGAGCACTGGCGAAGCCGAGGAGGCGCTCACCTCGCCGGAGATCGGAGGATCCATGACCGCCAACCGTGTCATCAACCTGCTGCGTGCCCGGGCCCGGGTGCCCGTTCCGCCGGCGGTGCCGGCCGGCATCGGCCCCAGGTGCCTTGCCGTCCTCGTGATCCTGCTGGCTTGCGCCTGCCCGGCCTCTCCGGCCCGGGCCGAGGACGATTGCCTGGAGTACCAGGCCTACCTGCACCTCGATGGATTCCTGGAGCTTTCCGCCCATACCGCCCTGGATGCGGCCGGGGGCCTGGCGTGCGTCCTGCATCCGTCGGGCGGCCTGCAGGTCGTCGACATCTCCAATGCCGATGAGCCCGCGCTGCTGGGCGGGGTGGACACGCCGGGCACGGCCAGTCAGGTCGTCATGGCGGGGGGCCTGGCCTACGTGGCCGACGGCGCGGCGGGTCTGCAGATCGTGGACATCTCCACGCCGCAGTCTCCGCAGATCATCGGAACGTTGGCTGTCTCGGGGGGATGTCTCGACGTGGCGGTCGCCGGGGACTACGCCTTCGTGACGACGTCGAACCCGGCCACGATGAACTTCGTCGTCGTGGATGTCTCGGATCCCGGTGATCCGCAGCTGGCAGGCAGCACGGACATCCCCGCCACGACCGCCCGAGTCGTCGTGGCCGGCGACTTCGCCTATGTGACCGGCGACGACGGCAGCCTCGGCGATTACAGGAGCCTGTTCGTCGTCAGTCTCCTCGATCCCCTCGCTCCCGTCGTCGTCGGCAGGGTGGACCTCCAGCTGGGGACTTACCCGTTGGGCATTCATGGTCTGACTGCCTCCGGCGATCACGTCTATGTCGCCGGCTACAACGTCGTGCGCGTGGTCGATGTCTCCGACCCCGCCGCGCCGCTGCTCGTCGCGACGATGGCGACGCGCGGGGGTTGCGGAGATGTCGCCGTCGCGGACGGGCTGGCCTATGTCGCCGGCGGCAACTGGGGTATGTACGCATTCGCCATCGTCGATCCGGAGCAGCCCCAGGAGCTCGGCAGGATCGTCGCCATCGGCGGCCACGCGTGCCTCGCCCTGTCCGGGAGCCACGCCTGCGTCCTGGGCTACGACGGCCTGCAGATGGTCGACATCTCGAATCCGGCGGTTCCTCCGATCGTCGGCTCGCTGGACACCGAGAACGCCTACAAGGTCGCCACTCAGGGGGACTACGCTTACGTCACCGACGGGAGCCTCGGCCTGCGCGTTGTTGACATCTCCGATCCCGAGGCGCCGCAGACCGTCAGTTTCGTAGAGACACGGGATCTCGCCGTCGGTGTGACCCTGGCGGGCTACGCCTACGTCACCGACGGGGTCGGCCTGCTCGTCGTCGACATCGCGAATCCCGCGACGCCGAGCGTCATCGGCAGTCTGGTGACGCCCGGACAGACCTCCGCGGTGGCCGTCGCGGGCGACTTCGCCTACCTCACCGAGTGGTACGACGATGACGGGGCGCTCGTCGTCGTCGACGTCTCCGAGCCGTCGAGTCCCGAGATCGTCGCCAGCCTTCCGGTGTCCGGAGGGGGATACGGCGTGGCCGTGGCCGGATCCCATGCCTACGTCAACTCCTCGGACGGGCTGCTGGTGGTCGACATCGCCAACCCGGCGCTGCCGCAAGTCGTCAGGACGGTGGACACGGGACCGGCGTCGGGAGTCTCCGTCCACGGCGCCCACGCCTATGTCGCCGGCTGGAGATACCTGCGCATCGTGGATATCGTCGATCCCCTGGCCGCGGATGTCGTCGGCAGCCTGCGCCTCCCGCACGGCCACGCCGAAGGCACCATCGTCGCCGTAGCCGGCCGCTACGCGTATGTGGCGGCCTACTTCGCCGGACTGCAGGTCGTCGACGTCGCCGATGTCTCCGCACCCCGGCTCGTGGGGGCGTGCGCGGTGCCGAAAGTCGCGTGCGGCGTGGCGCTCACGGGCGAGCACGTCCTGATCGCCGGTTCGCTGGGGGGGCTGCAGGTGCTGGCTCTCCAATGCGAGCCCCGGCTGTTCGCTCCCGCGGTCTTCCACGGCGCGGGCGACGGGGCGCACGATGTCGTCAGCGGCGACTTCAACGGGGACGGCCTTCCCGACTTGGCCGTGGCCGACTACCTCGCCGGCGACGTCGCCGTCTTGCTCGGCACCGGAGCGGGGAACTTCCAGGCGCCCAGCTTCTTCCCCGCAGGGAGCGGACCGCGCGCGATTGTGGCCGCGGACTTCGACGGCGATCTCGTCACCGATCTGGCCGTCACCTGCTACGGCGGGGCACGAGTGGCGATGCTGCGCGGGCTGGGAGACGGCAGCTTCGCGGCTCCAGTCCTCCATCCGGCGGGAACGTACCCTTACGGCCTGGCCGCGGCGGACTTCAACGGTGACGGGCACTTGGATCTCGTGGCCACGAACTACCTGTCGGATACCGCGGCGGTCCTGCTGGGCACGGGCACCGGTTCATTCAGCGCGGCGGTGTTCCACGCGGTGGGGGACCAGCCCGAGGGCGTCGCCGTCGGGGACCTGAACGGCGATGGGATTCCCGATATCGCCGTGGTCAACGGCAGCTCCAGCGACTTGGCCGTCCTGATCGGCACCGGGGGCGGGGCCTTCGCGCCCGCCGCCTTCTACGCCACCGGCACCGGCCCGAGGTCGCTGGCCTTGGGCGACCTCGACGGCGATCAGGTGCTCGACGTCGCCTGCACGCGCCTCGGGCTCAGCCAGCTC
>VGIY01000181.1 GCA_016867695.1 Candidatus Eiseniibacteriota bacterium
CCGCCCCACTCGGTCCATAGCCGGTCGAGCCGCTCCCGGGGGATGTAGGACGCGGGCAGCGGCGGCGGAGTCAGCTTGGCTGGCAGGATGGGTATGCTCATCAGCCGTCCGTTCATTCCCCGCGACCGGGCCCGCGGCGCGCTCCGCTACCTGTTGAATGCCCTAGAGGATACAGAATCCCGCCGGGGCGGGCAACGCAAGCCCCGGCAGCCCCGCGTAATTCTCCCGTAACGCCCGCGTCCTACGCTCGCGCCGCGACGCTGGATCGAGTCCGTGCGGCCTGTGGCGTCCTCCTCTGGCCGGCGCGGAGACCGCGACGCCGCGCGAAGACCGCGGCGCCCGGGGACAGAAAGGAGGGGAAGCTGTCGACCTACATCGTTCGCTTCATCGATGAAACGGCAGAGTCGTTCCGCGGCAAGGTCCGTCATGTCGCCAGCGGCGAGGAGTCCGTCTTCGCCGACGAAGGCGGGCTTCTCGCCTTCTTCGAGCGGATGAACGTCCTCGCGGCCCTCGCGCACGCCAACGCGGAGGTGCTGGAGGCGCAGCGAGCGGAACGGTCCGTGGAGGAGGAGCCGGCTGCCGCGCCGCCGGGCGAGGAGGCGGCCGCCTGCGAGGCCGCCGGGACCGCGCGCGGTCCGACTCGGCAGCCGGAGGTCGAGCGGGCGGCTCCGCCCCGGGCCGGCCCTACTCCTCCCGCGCGTCGTGGGGCATGAGCCCCCGGTGGGCGCGGAAGAAGGCGAAGGGGGATTCGTAGAGCAGGTTCGAGACGCGCGAGGTGTAGATGTCGGCGTGCCGCTCGACGAGGCGGCCGAGATAGCTCTTGTCGTTGCCGCTGCGCAGCAGCAGACCCCAGTCGCGGTTGAGCAGCTCGGCGGAGGCGCGCGCCAGAGGGGTGATGCGCTCGTCGATGGCGGAGAGTGCCTGGCGCGTCGCCTCGACCCCCTCCTCGAGCCCCCGCCGCGAGGCCTGCCGTTGTGCGGCGGCCCTGGAGTGCGGATCCCGGACCTGCGCCGCCCCCGCGCGCCTGTCGCCGGGCTCCCTGATCTCCCGCCCCGCGCCGCGGGACTCCGCGACCTGGCCCCGCGAGCCCCCCGCCTTCTCCGACTTGAGCCGCAGGATGGCCAGGCGCCGCAGCGAGAGCTGTCGTTCGAGCAGAACCTTGCGGTCCATGAGCCGCTCCAGCTCCTCCTGCCGCTCCCGGAAGGCTTCCTGGGCGCGGATCTCGTCCTCGAGCTCGCGGATGATCAGCGCCGTGCGCCACCGGCGCAGGTTCTTCGAGACGTGCACGTCCCCGTAGGCGTGATCGCCGACATAAAGGATCTGCGCGCCGCTCAGGCCGAGCATCTCCTCGACGAGGCCGGCGTGCCCGCCGAGCAGCACGCTGCCGAGCGAGGGTCTGCTCACCAGGGGGCGCAACAGCCCCTCGTCGTCGACGACCTCGAAGGCGGGCTGCTCCTGGGTGAAGAAGGCGGGCTTGCGCGCCGAGACGATGACGATGTCGAAGAGCTCGCGCCAGGTCACTCCCTCGGGCAGGAAGGGGTCGAAGGCGTAGCTCATCATGCCCCGCGTGTGCGGCCAGTCGGAGTTGGTGATGAGCAGGATCCTGTTGCCCGCCCGGCGCTGGTCGAGGAGCGCGCGGGGCGTGTCGGGATCGAGGTCGATGAAGCGCTCCGGCGCCGCGCCGATCTCCTCCTTGAGCCGGCCCTCCATGTGCGCCTCGTCGAGCGACTCCTTCATCAGCCGGTAGAGCTCGGCGTAGCCGAGCGTGCCGGGGATGCGCCCGGCGTCGAGCAGGTCGACCAGCCGCGCGTACATGCAGGCTTCCGAGAGCGAGAAGAGCGTGTTCAGGAAGACGAAGCGGGGATCGGGGAACTCGACGATCGTCTCGGCGTAGGTCTCGCGCAGCCTGTCGAAGTCGAGCAGCGCGCCGCCGTGGGCGCCCCGCTTGACGTAGCCGAACTGGTTCGCCTTGATGATGTTCCCCAGCTTCAGGTCGAGGATCAGGCCCACCTGGTAGGCGTGCAGGTCGAAGCGCGCCTCCTCCACGGGCCAGCCGCGGGCGAGCAGCTTGCGGCGCAGGTGTTCGAACGAGGTCCTCTCCCACTCGGCCACGTGGTAGTGGGCCAGCGTGTAGTCCAGGTCGTAGCCGATCGCGCGAATCCCGCGCAGGTTGAGCGTGCGGTTGCAGAAGATGCGCCTCTCCGGGGGAGCGGGCGGCGGGACTGAGGCGGCGGGGTCGAAGTCGGTCGCCGGGGCTATGCCGCCCGGCAAGAGGGAGCCGGCCGCCGGGGCCACGCCCACCGGCGAGACGGAGCCGGCTCCAGAGGCCGCGCCCTCCGGGGCGGGGGGGCCGGCCGCCGGTGCCGTGCCGCCCGCAAGCGGGGTGCGCCGGATGCGGTCCCGATCGCGCCTCCGACTCCGGGGCTCTTCTCGCTTTCTGGGTGTCATCGTCGCCTCGACTTCTCGCGCCGTTCTGTCGTCGCGGACGCCGTGCCCTCGGTCACGGCCGGACGCTCGACTGAACATAGCGCGGATCGAGCCGGTAGGCCGCCTCGAAATGCCGCCTCGCCTCCCCTTCCTGCCCCAGTTCGCCCAGGGCCAGGGAGAGGTTCAGGTGCGCCTCGACGCGGCTCGGATCGAGCCGCAGCGCCTCGCGCAGCTCCCGCACGCCCTCCTCGAGGCGGCCGAGCTGGCAGAGGGCGATCCCGAGGTGGCTCCTCGCCCGCGCCTCCCGCGGATCGAGCGCCACGGCCGCGCGCAGGTGCTCCAGCGCTTCGCCGGCCCGGCCGATCTCCAACAAGGCGATGGCCAGGTTGACCCGCGCGCGGACGAGGCGCGGGTGAAGGCGCACGGCCTCCGTCATCTGCGCCAGGCCCTCCTGCCCGCACCCCTGCTCGTCGAGGGCGATGCCCAGACTCAGGCGCGCCCGGGCGTTGAGCGGCTGGCGGCGGACGGTGTCGCTCCAGAGGGCGACAGCGCTGCGGTAGTCCCTGTTGCGGGCAGCCGTGCGCGCGCCGAGCGCCAGCGCCAGGAGCGCCAGCAGGACGACGCCCGCGGCGCGCGCCGCCGATCCCGCCGGCCCCCGCTTCGCCCGGCCTAGAAGCGCGTGACCGCCGAGGACGAGCAGCGCGACCGGCGCGGCGAGGGGCAGGTAGAGGCGGTGCTCGAAGGCGAGATCGGGCAGCGGCACGAAGCTCGAGGAGGGCGCGAGCACGGCGAAGAACCAGACTCCCGTGAAGCCGACCGGGCGGCGTCGCGCCAGGGTCCAGGCGGTCAGCGCCAGCAGGACGCCCAGAAACGCCGCCGCCGGCCAGGTCCGCGACAGCGGCATGACCGGCCAGCCGTAGTCGAAGCTGAGGGCGTCGGGCCAGAGCGCGAGGCGCAGGTAGTGCAGGACGACCGCCGGCTGGGTCGCGGCGTACTCGAGCGCCGAGACCTCGGCGCGCTCCGGCTGGACCATCCGACCGCTCGCGCCGGCCAGGAGCGCCGCGGCGAGCAGCAGACCGGCCGCCAGCCCCAGGTGGAGCCCTCGGGAGGCGCGCCAGACCGCGCGCGCGCTGCCGCGGATGAACAGCAGCTCGTGGAGGAAGAGCAAAGGAGGGGCGACCAGAATGACCTCCTTCGCTCCGGCGCCGAGCAGGAACGCCGCGACCGCGCCGCCGTGCCAGAGGCCTCGAGTTCCCGTCGGAGCCTTCCGGGGCTGCCCGGCATTCCCGGTCCTCCACATCCGTCCGGTTCTCCCCGCAGGATCCGGCGACGAAGGCGGGTCCGTCTCCCGCGGCGACGACGGCGCGGACCAGCCGCGGATCGCACAGTAGAAGACGAGCAGGAAGAAGAGGCCCATCAGCGATTCGCAGCGCTGGATCGTGTAGGTGACCGCCTGGGTCTGCAGCGGGTGCAGGGCCCAGAGCAACGCGACGGCGAGCGCGAGGGGCGCCGCGTCCGCGCGCAGGCGCTCGGGCGCGCGCGGGAGAAGCAGCGTGCGGCGAACGACGCCGAAGAGCGTCAGCGCGGCCAGGAGATGGACGAGCGCGTTGAAGAGGTGATAGCTCCAGACGGCCGTGCCGCTCAGCGCGTGGTTGAGCGCCAGCGTGAGATTGACGATCGGGCGGCTGGCGATCCCGGAATCGGCCGGCGGGACGAGCACTCGCTGCGGCGGCCAGAGGCTGCGGATCGTCGGGTTGTCGACGATGTTCGGGATGTCGTCGAAGACGAAGGGACCCTGCAGGCTGCCGGCGTAGGCGGCCGCCACGGCGAGCGCCAGCAGCGCGGGGGCCCAGGGCCACGTTCGTTTCCCGTCGGTCGGCGCCCGCTCGGCCATCAGGCTTCCCTCTCCGTCCGCCGCTGCGCGCAGTCCGCGGGCCGGCCGCCGCTCGGGGTGGGCGGCCTCCGGGCGACCGCCGCCCCGCGGCGCCACGCCGGGCACGCGCCCCGCAGACGGCCCCCTCCAGGCTCTCTAACGCTTTGGCGTTCCGCATGTTGTCGCATCCGTTCCACCCGAGTCAACCACTGCGTCCGCGGCGGTGGCCGGGCGTCTTCGACCGGCGGCCGTGCGGCGTCCCCGGCCGCGTCCGGCGAGCCCCCGTGCCGCGAACTGAGCGGGTCTCGGGCCTTCGTGGGGGAGGATTCGCGGAACCGGCGGGCGCGCGGCCTGTTGTTACCATGATCTTGCAGTAGACCGGCCGCCGGCGGAGATCGTCCCGTTCGGGATGCGCGGCCTTTCACCCGTGAAGGAGGTGTGTCATGGCGAAGCACATACTGGAGCCGTTGCCCTACGCGTACAACGCGCTCGAGCCCCATATCGACGAGCAGACGATGAGGCTGCATCACGACAAGCATCATCAGACCTATGTCGACAACTTCAACAAGGCGCTCGAGGCCCATCCGGAACTCGGGGACTCGACCGTCGAGGCGCTGCTGGCGGACCTCGGCAGCGTGCCCGCGGACATCCGCGAGGCGGTGCGCAACCATGGCGGCGGGCACGCCAATCACCGCTTCTTCTGGAGTGTGCTGAGGAAGGGCGTCCCGGTCTCCGGGGAGATCGGCGAGGCGATCGACGCCGCCTTCGGCGGATTCGAGCCCTTCAAGGATCAGTTCGCGAAGGCCGCGGCCGGCCGCTTCGGCAGCGGCTGGGCCTGGCTGGTCCTCGACGGCGGCAAGCTGGAGGTCATGAGTACGCCCAATCAGGACACGCCCCTTTCCTCCGGGAAGGCGCCGCTGCTGACGATCGATGTCTGGGAGCACGCCTACTACCTGAAGTACCAGAACCGCCGGCCCGAGTACGTGCAGGCCTTCTTCCAGGTCATCGATTGGGGGAAGGTGAACCAGCTCTACCTGGCGGCGCGCGCCGCTCAGGGGGCGGCCGCCGGAAGCCGCTAGTCCGGCCTCGCAAGCCTTTGTCCATCAGCCAGTTGGCTCTCGCCGCCCGCCCCACGCGCGGGGTGGGCGGCCGCCGAGCCGCCCCCGCATCGCTCACTCGGCCGTTGAGATCCACGCGTCCCCCATGCTAGCGTGCCGAGCTTGTCAACCGGACGGGCAATCCAACAACCACGAGGGGAACCCATGGCCAAGAGCGACAAGAAGGCCGATCTGGCGGGACCGGGCATCAGCACGTATCCGGAAGTCGCCAAGATCCTGCCCAAGGACTACTCGTCGATCCTCACGCCCATGCAGACGATGAA
>VGIY01000182.1 GCA_016867695.1 Candidatus Eiseniibacteriota bacterium
GAACCTCCTGAGGTGGGTCACCTTCTCGTCGCACTCCTCGATCAATCGCGGGATCTCCGGGTCCATGCTCTCTCCTGTGCCTTGCCGCGGCCGCGCCACCAGCGATCGGCGCGCCGCTCGAGCGCGGCGCGATCGCCGTCGTTGACGATCCGCTCGTCGGCGATCACGGCCCTGGCGGCGTCCTCCGCCTGCAGCGCCATCCGCCGCCGCGCCTCCTCGGGCGCCAGCCCCCTGGCCGCCAGCCGCGCCAGGCGGGCCGCGCGAGGCGCCTCCAGCGCCAGCACCCAGTCGCACCAGTCGGGGACGCCGGCTTCGAGGAGCAGGGGGATCTCGACGAGGACGATAGCAGTCGCCGGATCGGCCTTCAAGCGCGCGACCTGCGCCGCGAGCCGGGCGCGGACGCGCGGGTGGAGGATGCCCTCCAGGATCCTCAGGCGATCCGGCTCGGCGAAGACGACCTCGGCCAGCCTCCCGCGGTCGATGCCGCCCCGGGAGTCGCGCACCCGCGCCCCGAACGCCTCCGCCACGGCATCGACGACCGCCGGGTCCCGCTCCAGCAGGGCGTGCGCCTCCCGGTCCGCCGACAGGCAGCGCGCGCCCGGCTTGCGCGCCAGGTACTCGCAGAAGGCGCTCTTGCCCGCACCGATGCCTCCGGTGACCGCCACGACCAGCGGGGCCCGCCTCTCAGGCGTGGGCTTCGTACCAGCTTCGTCCATGTCCGCACTCGACCAGGAGGGGCGCGCGCAGCTCGACGATCGACTCCATCGTCGCCCGCACCTCGGACTCCACTCCCTCGCGCTCTTCCTCGTCGACCTCGAGCAGCAGCTCGTCGTGCACCTGCAGCAGCAGCCAGGCGCGCGGCCGCCACTCCCGCAGCCGCCGGTCGAGGGCCGCCATGGCGGCCTTGATCAGGTCGGCCGCCGAGCCCTGGATCGTCGTGTTCAGCGCCATCCGCTCGGCGGCGGCGCGATCCCTTCCCGGCGGCGCCGAGAGGGCCGGCAGGTAGCGGCGGCGGCCGAGCAGCGTCTCGGCGTAGCCCCGCTCGCGGGCCCGGGCGACGCAGTCCTGCACATAGGCCCGCACGCCCGGCAGCTTGCGGAAGTAGTCGCCGATGAAGGCCGCCGCTTCCTTGACCGGGATCCCCAGCTCGGCCGCCAGCCGCGGGGCCCCCATGCCGTAGATGACGCCGAAGTTGACCGCCTTGGCCCGCGTGCGCATCTCCGCGGTCACGGCTCCCGGGTCGGCGCCGAAGACCCGCGCGGCGGTGGCGCGATGGATGTCCTCTCCCCGGCGGAAGGCCGCCAGCAGGTCGGCGTCCTCCGCCAGGTGGGCGAGGATGCGCAGCTCGATCTGCGAGTAGTCGGCCGAGAGAAGCAGGCGCCCCCGCGGCGCGACGAAGGCGCGGCGGATCTCGCGCCCGAGCGCGCTGCGCACCGGGATGTTCTGCAGATTGGGCTCCGAGGAGCTCAGCCGGCCCGTGGCCGTCACTGCCTGGTTGAAGCGCGTATGCACCCGTCCCGTCTCGGGGTCCCGCATGCGCGGCAGCGCCTCGATGTAGGTGCTCTTCAGCTTCTCCAGCTGGCGGTACTCGAGCACCCGGCGCGGCAGGGGGTGGCCCGCCGCCAGCTCCTGGAGCGTCTCCTGGTCGGTCGAGTAGCCGGTCTTCGTCCGCCTGCGGGGCGCGAGCTTCAGGTCGCCGTAGAGCACCACTTGAAGCTGCTTGGGCGAGCGGACGTTGAACGGGCGGCCCGCCAGGCGGTGGATCTCCTCCTCGGCGCCGGCCATTTCCCCCTCCAGCCGCTCTCCGAGCGCCTCGAGGATGGCCGGCTCGAGGGCGATGCCCCGCTCTTCCATGCCCGCCAGGACCGGCACGAGCGGCATCTCGACCTCTTCGAAGAGGCGCCAGCCCTGCGCCTCCTCGACCCGCCGGCGCAGGATCGGCCAGAGGCGCGCGACCGCGTCGGCGTCCTCGCAGGCGTAGTCGCGGACATCCTCGGGCGCCAGCTGGGCCATCGAGCGCTGGGCGCCACCCGGGCCGATGAGCGCGGCGATCGGGATCTTGCGGTGCCGCAGGAGCTCCAGGCAGAGGTCGTCCAGGCCGTGGCGCGCCTCGGGATCGCGGATGTAGGAGGCGAGCATCGTGTCGCCCAGCGGCCCGCGCAGCTCGAAGCGATGGCGGGCGAGCACCGGCAGGTCGAAGCCCAGGTTCTGGGCCACCTTCCAGATTCGCTCGCCAGCCAGCAGCGGAGCGAGCAGCTCGCGGGCGATCTCGATCTCGAGGTTCCCGCCCCCCTCGTGTCCGAGGGGGATGTAGCCGGCCTGTCCCGGGCTCCGGCAGAGGCTCACGCCGACCAGCGAGGCGCGGCGGGCGTCGAGGCCGGTCGTCTCCGTGTCGATCGCCAGGGGGCCGAGCGCCGGGTCGTAGGCGGCCAGGAACCCGGCCAGCGCCTCGCGCGTGGCCAGCAGCCGGTAGTCGCGATTCCAGCCGTCGGCCGCCTGCAGCGCCACCCCCGGCGCCTCGCCGTCGGCCGCCTGCAGCGCCACCCCCGGCGCCTCGCCGTCGGCCGCGGCGAAACCTCCGCCGACCGCCGGGCGCGCGCCGCCCCGCCGCGCCGCGCCCGCCGCGAGGGCGGGGTCGTCGAGCAGAGAGCCCTGGCGGGGCTCCTCGGGGGCGGGGGGAAAGAGACTCGCCTCGAGCCTGCGCAGCTCCAGCTCGCGCAGCAGCGCGCGCAGCTGCAGACGGGATGAAGGGTCGGGGGCGCGCAACTCCTCGATCCGCGCCTCCGCGGCGTCGGTGCGGATCGTCGCCAGCTCGCGGCTCAGCTCGGCGTCGGCCCGCCCCGCCGCCAGCCGGTCGCGCAACCCCGTGGGCTCGATCCCCTCCAGGCGCGCGTAGATCCCCGCCAGAGATCCGTGCGCGCGCAGCAGCGCCGCCGCGGTCTTCGGCCCGACGCCCTTCACGCCGGGGATGCCGTCGGAGGCGTCGCCGGTCAGCGCCAGGTAGTCGACGAACTGGGCGGGCCTCACCCCGAACCGCTCCTCGACCTGCGCCTCTTCGATCCAGCGCGCCGGCTCCGGCCCGCGCGGCGGCACCCACTGGCGCACGCGCGGGCCGATGAGCTGGCTGAAGTCCTTGTCCGCGGAGACGATCACCGCCTCGCCCCCCTGCTCGACGCAGCGGCGGGCGAGCGAGCCGATCAGGTCGTCGGCTTCCAGGCCCGGCTCCTCGAGCCGCGCCAGGCCGAAGGCGTCGACGAGGCGGCGCAGATAGGGGATCTGGGCCAGTAGCTCCGGCGGGGTCTCGGGGCGAGCCGCCTTGTAGGCGGGGTAGCGCTCGTGGCGAAAGGTGGGGCCCGGGGCGTCGAAGGCGACGGCGACCAGGCGCGCCCGCTCCTCGCGCAGCAGCGACAGAAGCGCGACGAGGAAACCGTGCAGCGCCCCGGTCGGCAGCCCCCCCCCGGTCGTCAGCCGCCGCCCGGCGAAGGCGAAGTGGGCGCGGAAGAGCAGCCCCATCGCGTCGACGAGGAAGAGGCGCTCCGGGGCTTCAGGGCCCGCAGACACGATAGAGGCCCTCCCGGGCGATGATCGCCAGCACGGCCGCCGGCACGAATCCGGCCACCCTCCTCCCCGCGGCCAGGCGCTCGCGGATCTCGCGCGACGAGATGTCCACCCGCGGCCCCTCGACGAACTCCACCCGCCCGGCGAAGCGCGGGTCGACTCGGCCGGCGGCCCCGCTCCGCCGGTAGACCGCCAGGCGCGCCAGCGAGGCGATGCGCTCCGGCTCGCGCCAGTGCGCCAGCTCGTCGAGGCTGTCCTCGCCGATCAGGAGCCAGAGCTCGTCGCCCGGGCGCTCCGCGCTCAACCGCTCCAGCGTCCGCACCGTGTAGGAGACCCCGCCGGCCTCCCGCTCGAGCGACAGGACCCGCCACCCCTGCTCCTCCCCCACGGCGGCCCGGAGCATCTCCATGCGCAGCTCGAAGGGGCTCAGGGGAGCGTCCAGCTTGTGCGGCGGGAGGTAGGCGGGCAGGAAGAGCACTTCGTCGAGCGTCAGCGCTTCGTGGCAGCGCCGGGCGAGGACGAGGTGGCCCCGGTGCGGGGGATCGAAGGTCCCGCCCAGGATGCCGCAGCGCACGGCCTAGCTCCCGTCCGCGTCGAGGCGCGCGAGCCGCTTGCCCGCCTCTCGCGCCAGCTCCTTCCCCTTCCGGTAGCGCGCCGGATCCTCGCCGAGGTGCTCGAGCAGGCGTTGCCAGGCATTCCGCGCCCCGGAGGCGTCGCCTTCCCGCTCGCGGGCCCGCGCGATCCCGGCGAGCGCCTCCGCCGAGCGCGGCGCCTCGGGCCAGCGCTCGAGCGAGCGCTCGAAGCAGCGCCGCGCCGCCTCGTAGCGGCCCAGGCGCAGGTAGGTCACTCCGTTCAGGCGCTCCTTCTCGGCCAGCACGCCCAGGGCGCCCTGCTCGCCCTTGCGCGCCTCCTCGACGAAGGCGCCCTCCGGGTAGCGGCGCATGTAGAGGCGCAGGACGCGCAGCGCCTCCTCGGCCGGCTCGGGGTCGAGCGCTGGCCCGCGCACGCTCAGGAACCAGGAGCGGCCGATCTGGAAGAGGGCCTCCTCGGCGAAGGGGCTTTGCGGGAAATCCTTGCGCAGCCTCTCGAAGGCTGCGCGCGCCAGGATCTGCTCGCCGTTGCCCTGGTGGGCCCGGCCCAGCAGGAAGACGGCGTCGTCGATGTACTGGCTGCCGGGATGGCCCCGCTCGAAGTTCTCTAGCAGGGCGATGGCTTCCGCGTGGTGGCCGCGATCGAACTCCGCCTGCGCGCGGGCGAAGTCGCCCGCGGCCGAACCGGTGCCGCCGCGGTCGAGCCCCGCCGAGCAGCCCGCCAGCGCGGCGGCGGCGAGGACGCCGAGGAGGCGGAAGCGAGCGGCGCGCCCCCGTCCCCCTATTCCGTCCGTCACTGTCGGTGCGCGGCGCATGCTACTTCTGGTTCTGGATGAACAGGTAGACGAGCCCGGAGACGATCCCGGCGACGGCGACCGGCTCGATGAGCCGGGCCACCGAGCCCTCCGGAGGCGCCTCGATCGGCAGGGGGAAGCCCTGGCCCTCGAGGAGCGGCCTGGCCCACCCGGGGAAGGAGTCGACCCGCACCCTCTCCGCGCTCGCGCTGGCGCGCACCAGCTGACCGGGCTGGGTCAGCCGGGTCACCCACAGGTGGACGCCGGCGAGCCTGCTGTAGCGCTTCGGCCCGATCAGCATCGCGCGGCGCATCGAGGGGTAGCGCACGCCGCATTGCACGACCCTGTAGGAGAGCACTTCGCCTCGGTCCGGCAGCCGGAACTCGAAGTCGCCGGCGCCCGGAACGGGCGCGCCGGCGGGCACCCCCGCGGCGGGAACGCCCGTCGTCCCGGGGGCGGGATCGCCTGCCTCTGGAGCCGCGCCCGCCTGTGGGGACTCCCCCTCGAGCGCGCCACCCTCCTCCCCGCCCTCTTCGCCCTCTTCGCCCTCTTCGCCCTCTTCGCCCGCCACCGCCGCCTCGTCCTCCTCCTCCGGTTCCTCGTCGAGCGACAGGAGAGTCGGTTCCGGGGGATCCTGCGCGCTCGGCTTCGCGACCGGCGGCGCGGCGGCGGCCGCAACGGCGCCGCCCGGCGCGAACCCCCTTCCCA